>NZ_JBBNGE010000040.1:0-32075 GCF_040095255.1 Segatella sinensis
TGGCCTTGGCGTCTGTGGGTACGAACTTATTCGTGAATTATTCATATTTATAAAATTAATTTTGAACAGTTACTTATATAGAAGAACAAAAACATGATGAACGAACAGATAACTTTATCTCCAGAGTTGGAGGCTCGTGTTCACCAGGCGGTGGAGAATTTTATGCAGGGCTATGGCTGCTGCCAGTCGGTGGTGGCTGCCTTTGCCGATTTGTATGGTCTTGATGATGAGATGGCAAAGCGCATTGGTGCCGGCTTCGGTGGTGGAGTTGGCAGAATGAGAATGATGTGTGGAGCCGTTTCTGGCATAGTGGTGCTCGTTGGCTTGGATTGCGGACAGACTGAGGGGGATGATCGCGAGGGAAAGTCGGCCTGCTACAAGGTGGTGCAGGATTTGTTAGCCAAATCGAAGGAGCAGAATGGCAGTATCATCTGTGCCGAGATTCTGGGCTTGAAGGGTCATGAGAAGGCACAATCCAGCTATGTGGCTTCGGCAAGAACGGCAGAATACTACAAGTCTCGCCCTTGCGCTGCCAAAGTGGAGAGTGCTGCAAGAATCTTCGCAGAATATCTGATGGAGAAAGAGAAGGCTTAGTCTTCCTATAAGATATAAGAGGCTTTTTACCGATTTGGTGAAAAATATTGAATAAGATGAAATTCCAGAATAACAAGGACTTGGCGGAAGCGCAGTATTACTTGAAGATGCTGGATGACTTCTGCAAGTCGGGGCAGGTGAAGATTCCTGATCCGACAGGCACCGCCATGCCTTGGAATTTGAAGGAAGACCCGCTGAAGGATTATCTCATTCATCTCTTTACCCTGAAAGTGACGATTCCGGAAACTGGTGAAGAGGTGCAGAAATTCGTGCGCCAGGTGGTGAACAGCAAAATCAAGAGCAAGGTATTCTATGATTGTGTGGGAAAGTTCATCGTGGAATGCGTTCATCACATGCGATTCCAACGCCAACGTGCCTGGACCGAAAGTCATCGGGCTGATGATGTGCTCGACTGGACTCCCTTTAAGAGAATGGATGAGCAGGTGTGGCTTCCGCTCATCGACCAGTTGGAGCAGGAACACCAGGAGGATGGGTTCGATAAGTCTTTCTTCCTGAAACTGATGGCTGGCGATGGAGCTTCGAAACCCGAAAACTGGGAGCGACTGGTTAGAGACTGGAAGGTGTGCATCGACCATCAGGTGCTTAGCAAGCTGAAGGATTTTATTTCTCTCCGTCAGAATAATTTCGAAACGGGATTGGTTCGCATGATGGACCAGATAACCCGCAACATGAAGACGAAGGGCGTTTCGGAGCAGCGAGCCGTACAGGCCTGGGAACTGATGACGAACGGATGGACGGAAACGGAGTTTGAACGCCGCTTGAACCAGGTGAAGATTCAGGATAAATATCCGGAAATCAAGGAGATTGTGGCGAAGATGGGTCGTGTGGCAGATGCCAACGGCAAAGATAGGCTCACCATCGCTTCGGGGGTGGAGATGAAGATGGAGCATTCCGCAGGAAGCGACATCGAGGGCATTACCGTGGGCGATGATCTCAACTCGCTTCTTCCGCTGGAGTTGGCGCAATACAGCGATGAGGATATGGAGGGGCTTTTTATCTATAAGTATCGAACCCGCAGGCTTCAGACTTTCCGTTACAAGAGCGAAATGTCAAAGCCATCCCGCAAACTCGGCTTTACCCATGCTTCCCGAAAGGGTCCGATGATAGTTTGTCTGGATACTTCGGCGAGTATGTATGGAACGCCTGAAAGGATTTCTTCTACGCTGATATCCCTGTTGGAAGAAACGGCAGAGGATTTGGAGCGGGATTGCTTTCTGATAGATTTCTCCGTGAGCACCCGTGCCATCGATCTGATGGCGAAGCGGAAGGCGGAGCGGTTGAAGAGAATAGGAATCACGGTTATGGAGACTTATGAATCACCTGGAATTCCCGGAACTTCTGAATCTTCTGGAACTTCTGAAATTCCAGCATCTTCAGCCGGGTTATTTTCTGATGGTCAGGCTCATACGGGGCGTGGTATCAGGCGCCAGCCTACAACAACCCATCTGCCTTTTATAGGTGGAGGAACTTCGGCTAAGAAGATGATGAACCAGATGTTTGATTTGTTGGATAACGATGGTCTGCATTATGTGAATGCCGATGTGCTTTGGATTACGGATTTCCTGATTCCGAATCCGCCGCAGCAGATGTTGGCGAGGTTCAAGGAGTATAAGGAAACGGGCACCAGGTTTTATGGCATCCGGATAGTTCGGGATGATGACAAGGAGCCGAATGAATGGAAGGATTATTTCAACCATATTTATACCATAAAGTATAGACCGTTGAGGAGGTATTAGGAAGATTAATTTAATAAACAAAAAGTTCTGTTTGCATCATTGTATTTGCAGACAGAACTTTTTTATTTTCTAAAAGATAACTTTATGTTTCTGAGTCTTATTTCGCATTTTCCAAAGCTTCCTTTTTCTGTGGAATCACCACCGAAGCTCCGATGCTGACGAGCAATACGAGGATGATGAATACCAGCGAACTTACTGCATCAATCTCGAAGAAATCGTGGATGAGCATCTTTACACCGATGAACACCAGCAGCACGCTCACGCCCACCTTCAAGTAACGGAACTTATCGGCTATCGCTGCCAGCAGGAAGAAGAGGGCACGCAAGCCCAGGATGGCGAAGATGTTGGAGAAGAACACCACGAACGGGTCGAGCGAAACCGAGAACACGGCAGGGATACTGTCGAAAGCGAATATCAGATCGCAGAACTCGATGAACACCACCGTCATTACCAGCGGACCCAGATGCAGGCGTCGCTGCATGAACTTCACCACCGGATGGTCGAGGGCGTTGATCTCTTCCTTCTTGTTCCTGTTGAGGAACATCTTGGCGCCGCTGTAAACCAGGAATCCTCCGAATATGAGCAATATCCAGGCGAATCGGCTGATGAGGGCAGCACCCGCAAAGATGAAGACGAAGCGAAGCACGATGGCTCCCAGAATACCCCAGTTCAATACGTGCTGGTAATCTTTCTTGTCCACTCCGAACGACGTGAAAATCATCATCATCACGAAGAGATTATCCACCGAGAGCGTCTTCTCTATCAGATAACCCGAGATGTAAGAGATGGTCATGTAGTGGCGATATTGCTGCAGACTCCCTTCATAATCGTTCGGATCCAGTTTGAGATGAGAAGCATAGCGCGAGGCTATCAGCTTCAGGTCGTCGAAGTTCTCAATGCCGTGCACCATGTCGCCATGAAAGTAGATGAACACGGCAAAGGCAAGTGCGAGAATAATCCATACAGCCGTCCAGGAGCCGGCTTCCTTGATGGAAACCACATGCGCCTTTCGGTCGATGACCAGCATGTCTAATACGAGTATGGCGGCGATGAATATCACGAAGCCCACCAAAAACATCGATTCAGTAAAAACATGTTCCATTTTTCTTTTTTCCTTGTCTATTTTATATAATACCTAATTTTATAGTTGAATCTTCATATTCATTTCATCCGTTAGAAACGTGGACGCAAAATTAGGAAAAATATCTGGAATAGCGAAGGTTCCGGTGCAAAACTTAATTGTATTTAACGTGAAAGATGAGAATGTAACGGGTTTGTAATATATTGGAATGTAGAATATAACTTTTGATTTCTCGAAAAATACTCCTGATTTCTCGAAAAGTACTCCTGATTTCTCGAAAAGTACTCTTCTTTCTTATCGTAATTTTGTATTTTTGCCTCATCTTAGGTAATCATAAGCATCATTGATTCAGTAATCATCAGTATTGTTGAATCTATGATTATACGTGAAACTGACAATCATTGGAAATTAATAACAAAACAATCAATCAATATGAATGTAAAGCAGAAAATGGGAATGGCGTTCGGAGTGTTGGCGATGGCTTTGTCTCCATCTGCCCTGATGGCTCAGAATGACTGGAAACTGGTATGGAGCGATGAGTTCAATACCGATGGACTTCTCGATTCCAAGGTGTGGAACTACGAGGAGGGATTCAAGCGCAACCACGAGGCGCAATGGTATCAGAAAGCCAATGCCTATTGCAAGGATGGCAATCTCGTAATCGAGGCACGCAAGGAGAAGAAGTCTCGCAGAAATCCCGGTTTCAGGAAGAACAGCAGCCGATGGCCTGAGAACATCGAGAAGATTCATTATACCTCTGCCTCGGTGAATACGGCAGAGAAGAAGGAGTTTCTCTATGGTAGGGTAGAAGTTAGGGCAAAGATTCCTACAGCGGGTGGTGCCTGGCCTGCCATCTGGCTTCTGGGACGCGGCATGGACTGGCCGTCGAATGGAGAAATCGATATGATGGAGTATTATCGCAGGCAGGGTGTGCCTCATATCCTTGCCAATGCCTGCTGGGGTACCGACAAGCCTTGGACGGCGAAATGGAACAGCAAGGCTATCCCTTTCACCCATTTCACCAATCGTGATTCGCAATGGGCTGATAAGTTCCACGTTTGGCGCATGGATTGGAATGAGCAGAGCATCCGTCTTTATCTGGACGATGAACTTCTCAACGAGATTAGTCAGGCAGAGGCGGTGAATGGCAAGCTGGGCAATGGCGAGCAGCCTTTCAAGAAGCCGCAGTATCTCCTGCTCAATCTTGCTCTGGGCAGTGATAATGGTGGCGAAATCGATGATTCCGCTCTTCCGATGAAGTATTTCATCGATTATGTAAGGGTGTATCAGAAGAAATAATTCCGCCAATTCCCACAACGGATTTGGGTCAACTGCCACAATAAAATTGGGTCAACTGCCACAACGCAAAGCACCCATCTCGTATTCCGGAAGCAGAAAAGATGCTTTCTGAGTATGAGATGGGTGCTTTTTTTTAGATGTGAATAGCTTACTTCTTCTTCTTGGTCAGCACATAGTGCTTAGCCATAGCGCCTTCAGGCTCAGTACCGAGCGAGTCAGTCATGATGAGGCTGTTGGCATCCTTCACCTTGAAGTAAGTAGTCTCGCCGCTGGATGGGCGGATGATTTCTACTACGTTGTTAGCCAATACCTTGAAGATACCGCTTGCTTCGTCGTGACCGTCCTTGCGCTCCAGATAGTCAGCTGAGTACTGGTATGTACTGTCGGCATTAAGCGTCAATACAGTCTTGATTCCCGGGCAGTCGGCAGCAGGGAGAGTACCTTCGTAAGTGCCTGCGATAGAATCGAGAACCACATCGTTCGAATTGAGCGAATCTTTTTCTGCATAGCTGAGGCTATCCTGGTCAGCCTCCTTATTATTTGTCTTCTTGCCGTTGCAAGAGACAACAGACAATGCAGCGATAACGGCTGCAGTCAAAACTAATTTCTTTTTCATACTATACTGCTTTTTAAGTGAATTCTTTTCGCAAAAATACGCTTTTATCTGTTAAGAGCAAATTTTTTGCATAGAATTTATAGAATATTATACTATTTTCTCAATTGATGATGATGGGCACAATCTCTTCCTCGTTAGGCCAATGCGGCAGATAGAGCAGCGGGCGAGGGGTTCCCCCCAAGCCCGTCCAGTCTATCTGTTTCACAAAGTCGAAATCGGGAGGACCGAAGTCGAAACTTCTTCCATAGAGAACGATGGCTCCCCTGCCTTCATCAATTTTCCATAAACCTCCGCCGTAGGTGCATTGCTCACCCGAGGCCAGCATGTCACGGTGAAGATAGACGTGGCCGAACTTCAGCACTCCGTCTCTATTGATGATGAATTTCTGAAACATCTGTATTTCTGATTGAATCTATAAATTGAATCTATAATGAGACTTATTTCTTCTCCCAGAACATCTTGTCGATGAAATCATAGCGCTTCTCCATCTGGGCATCAGACTTCACTTCTGTCTTCACATCTATCTGAAGCACAGGGGCTACGGCCTTGCCGTTGGTGGATGGCCACTCAGGCAGACCCAGACCATTCGGATTGCCGGTCTTTACAAAGTTGACGTAATACTGGTTGAAGATGTCGCTGATCATGTAATCGTCAGGCTGCCAGTCGAATACGCGGTTGGTTGGCAATGTGCCCATTGCATACTCGATGTCGGCAGAGTGAACGGCACCCTTATCTCGTGGAGCAGGAGCTGCACCTTCCTTGGCATCTACCACGCCGCCAGCCAAAGCTGCCACCTTGCCCTTGATGGCCATCGCAGGCCGGGGATGACAATAGCGGTAGCGGTAAACTGGCTGTCCGCCAGTCTGCTTGTGCATGTTGCCCCACTTCCAGGTGGAATAATCCAGGAAGATATCTGAAGCCAGATCTACACCCGGCTGCTCCAGTACATCCTTGTCGCTGTTGATTCCGTAAAGACGGAAGAGTTCATCGATGTTCTCTTCTCCGAAAGTAGCCTTGGCACCAGCCTTCAGATTTTCAACGGTAGGTTGTTTGCCCATCAATACCGCCCATGGAGTCATCTCCTGGTTGTTACCGCCAATGAGCAGAGGCACTTTGGTCTGTTCGCCCTTGGCAAATACCTCTATAGGCTGTTCTTTCATGAAATATCCGTCGATGTTATAGACCGGAACGGCTCTTATGCCCGCCAGCTTCATCAGTTTCTCGGCAGGCAGGGCACGAAGTTCGGCGAGGTTCTTCATTCCTACGTTCTTTTTCACCTTCTTGCCTGTTTCCTTACCCATCTTCTCTGCTATTTTCTGGGCAAGCTGCACGCCTTTCTCCTCGGCTTCCTTCTGGGTGGCAATCTTCTTGAATCCCATCACCGAACCGCTGGAACCCATAGCCTGGGCAAAGAGTCCCTGGCAGAGAGGGGAAGCCATCAGGGCGCTTACAGACATGGAACCAGCCGATTCGCCCACGATGGTGATGCGGTTAGGGTCGCCGCCGAAGGCCTCAATATTGTCCTTCACCCACTGGATGGCAGCCACCTGGTCCATGAAACCATAGTTGCCGGAACCCTTATAGGAGGTCTCCTTGGAGAGCTGAGGATGAGCGAAGAAGCCGAAGATGCCTTCACGATAGTTGGCTGTGATGGAGATGATTCCCTCGCGCGCCATTGCATCGCCCGCATATCTAGGTTCGCTTCCGCTGCCAGCCATCAGTCCTCCGCCGTTGAAATAAATCAAAACCGGCAGATGCTCCTTCATGGTCTTTGCAGGAGTCCATATATTAAGGTATAGGCAATCCTCGCTGTTTGTCTTCGTGCCGAAGTTCATGTCTCCGAAGATAGGTTCCTGCATCGGGTTCGGTCCGAACTCCTTTGCCTCGCGCACGCCCTGCCATTTCTGGGCTGGCTGAGGAGCCTTCCAGCGGAGATTGCCCACAGGAGGGGCTGCAAACGGAACACCCTTGAAAACTGTGATGCCTGAGAGGTCTTTTCCTTCGAGAATACCTTCGGCTGTCTTTACCTGAGTCTGCGCCATCATTCCCATAGCAGAGAGCAGAAAGGCGATGGATAAAAGTAGTTTCTTCATATCGTAAATCTTTAGTTTCTTTTAATCTTATAGAATTGTTTTGTAAATCATAACTTGCATTTCTGCAATGATAATGCAAAAATAAACAAAATATCGGTAACTTGGCTTGTTAACCTCAATTTTTTTTCATATTTTTGCAGAAAATAAGCTGCGCTCGGCAATTTGTAAGCAAGCTTATATTGCGCTCGCTTGCATTATTTTTGCAGATAATATAATGTTTAATCTTTAAAACCCTAATGATTATGATGAAAGGTTATGAACAGAAGAAGTATCCTGTAGCCACCAAACGCTACGTGCAGTGGCTGGAGTTGGAATCTGATGAGGAGGCTATCCGCGAGTATCGCCGCCTGCATTCAGAAGGTGTGCAATGGAAGGAGATTCGTGACGGAATCCGACAGGTGGGAATCCTGGAGATGGAGATTTACATCTTCGGCAACCGACTGGTGATGGTTGTGGATGCTCCTGTAGATTTCGATTGGGACAAGTCGATGGCAGAGCTCGCCACCCTTCCTAGACAGGCAGAGTGGGAGGAAGTGGTAGGCAAGTTCCAGAAGTGCGGCAAGGGTGCTACGAGCAATGAGAAGTGGCACATGATGGAGCGCATTTTTTATCTTTATGATTAAAACAGTAAAGTATGAAGAAAAACCTAAATGATTTCAAGCGTCTCTTGCTGACGGCTTGCTGCACCTTGGTGCTTTCGTGTGGCTGGGCAACGGTCAACGAAAAACCTTTTGTAATCCCTGAACTCAAGCAATGGAGCGGGGCAGAGGGAATGTTTACCCCATCGGGCAAATACGTGGTGAAGGGCGGAAAGAACGCCCAGGAGGTGGCGAAACTCTTTGCTGCCGATTACCACGACCTGGTGGGAAGACCGCTCACGCCTAAGACGGGAAAGCCCTCTGCCGGCGACATCGTGCTGGTGCTCCAGTCTGATAAGAAATCAGCCCGACTGCTCGGCAAGGAAGGCTATCGCCTCACCATCGGCGACGTAACTACCATCACGGCTTCTTCGGTAGAAGGACTGGTATGGGGAACCCGCACCGTGCTGCAGCTTTCAGAGCAGCAGCGTTCGGCAGGTTTCGTGCTGCCAAAGGGTTCAGCCCAGGATACGCCTGCCTATGGGCTGCGAGGCTTCATGATGGATTGCGGCAGAAAGTTCATCCCGATGTCTTATCTGCGCTCGCTGGTCAAGATGATGTCTTATTACAAGATGAACACCCTGCAGATTCATCTCAACGATAATGGATTCCGACAGTTCTTCGGTAACGATTGGGCGAAAACTCCGGCAGCCTTCCGCCTGGAATGCGACACCTATCCGGGACTTACGGCGAAAGATGGCAGCTATTCCAAGGCTGAGTTCATCGAACTCCAGAAACTGGCAGAGCAGTATGGCGTCAACATTATCCCCGAGATAGATGTGCCTGCCCATTCGCTCGCCTTCACCCATTACAAGCCGGAAATCGGTTCCAGGGAATATGGCATGGATCATCTCGACCTCTTCAATCCCGATACCTACAAGTTTGTGGATGGGCTCTTCAAGGAGTATCTGGAGGGCAAGAACCCCGTGTTCCGGGGCAAGGTAGTGCATATCGGAACCGATGAGTATTCCAACGCCAAGAAGGAGGTGGTGGAGAAATTCCGTTATTTCACCGACCATTATATTAAATATGTGGAGTCGTTTGGCAAGCAGGCAGCCGTTTGGGGCGCACTTACTCATGCCAAGGGCGACACCAAGGTGAAGTCGGAGAACGTGATGATGCATTGCTGGTACAATGGTTATGCTGACCCGAAGGAGATGAAGCGCCTGGGCTATAAACTGGTGAGCATTCCTGACGGATTGGTTTACATCGTTCCGGCAGCGGGCTATTATTACGATTACCTGAATTGCCGGTATCTTTACGATTCTTGGACTCCGGCGCAGATTGGCAACGAGAAGTTCGAGGAGAACGACCCTGCCATTCTCGGCGGAATGTTTGCCGTATGGAACGACCATGCGGGCAACGGCATTACGGTGAAGGATATTCACGACCGACTGTTCCCTGCCCTGCAGACGCTGTCGGCAAAGTGCTGGACGGGTGCTGCAACATCTTTCTCCTTTGAAGATTTCAATCGTCTTCGCCTTGCGCTCAGCGAGGCTCCAGCGGTAAACGAGTCAGCACGCTGGCAGAAGGGCAAGCAGCTCAGAATAGAGACTTTGAACCCTGGTCAGACCACGGGCGAGAAGGAAGTGGGCTATGGCTATCGGGTGGAGTTCACCATCGAGGGAGCCGATGAGCCGAAGGGCACGGTGCTGTTCTCATCAGATAACGCCACCTTCTATCTTGCCGACCCTGAAAGCGGTCAGCTTGGTTTTGCCCACGAGGGTTATCTCAACAAGTTCAACTACAGGGTAGAGAAGGGCAAGAAGGTAACTCTGGCGATTACGGGCGACAACAGGAAGACCTGTCTTTATGTGGATGGCAAATTGCGCGAGGAGTTGGGTCCTATCACTCTTTATGCGATGCAGCAGAAAGACCTGGCTACATTCCAGAAGAGTGATGCTACTGCCACTCAGCCTATCGTGTATAATCCTTCTGCCAAGATGCACTATCAGCGCACGCTGGTGTTCCCACTCCAGAAGGCTGGCGATTTCAAGAGCCGGATTACGGGAGTGAAGGTGGAGCAGGAGTAGTCTATAAGTGCCCATAAAAGCCCCCTATTTGTTTAATCAGGTAAAAACTTCGTTAAGATAGTTAAAAAATAGGGGGCGAGGAGTACAGCGTATTCAAAATTTTAGTAATTTCGCATCAATACTACTACAGAAAAACAGCTAGCTGTATCAACTAGATGGGTAATAGCAGACAATACCAGATATTCTGGCGTATTTCTTCAAAATTTAAAATCTATGAAGAAATTTTTAACTAAAAGCCTATGGCTTATTATTGCAGCCTTACTAGTAGTAAGTTGTAGTAAAGAGGATGGCGTGATGGATTCTTCATCACGAAGTGACAAACTGGAAGTTAGCTTCAACTTCTTCGAGAAATCAATCTCAGAAATTGAATCCAGAGCAGGTACTGCTGACGTAGCTCAGGCAGCATCTCCTTGGATTACCCGTGCAGACACTGGTGGGACGAAGAACCTGAGTGAGTGCAAGCAGATTACTGAGTTGGAAGTAGCCTTATTTCCGGAAGATAAAGATACGATGTATTTGGTAACCCAATTTTCTACCGACAAGAATTTCGGACAGGTGAAACTGTATGTGCCTAGAGGTAATTACAAGATGGTGGCTATCGCCGCTGCCACTGATAAGCCTTCAGAAGACAACAAGGTAAGCATCAAATCAAAGACTGAGGTCGTCTTCCCGAAAAATGTGGTCACAGATATGTTTTATACCTATCAGGATATTGCTGTAAAAGATAGAGAAGAAAGCCAGAACTACGACTGCATCCTGAAACGTGGAGTAACCGTATTGCAATTGGACAGCCGATCAGAAATTCGTCCAGATTACATCAAGTCGTTCAAATGTACGATTACCGGCAACTGCGGTAATGTCTTCGATCCATCTACGGGCCATTGTCTCCAGCCGGCAACCCTGACCAAGACATACGATATCTCGGGCGATCGGTTCAAGGCAAAAAGATTTACTTTCAGCATCTATTTCTTCCTGGGCGCGGATGATGTAACGGATATCACGCTGAATACCCAGACTACTGATACTGAAGATAAAGTGGTAAAAAAACTGTCGTTCAAAAACGTCCACATGGTGAAGGGAAAGATGACCATCTATAAAGGTCCGTTCCTCTCTACCCATTCTTCCGCATCATTCATCATCGATTCCCCAACCATTCCAGATTCCGGTTTCAGTACCGAATTTGAATAAAAAAAGGAAGAGAGGGTGTGTCATAAGTTCATGACACTCCCTCTCTTGATGTTCTGGAACAGCTTCTGTAATCAGCATTTCTTCTTCACTCTTTCATTTCTTTGTACTGCGATAGAAACATCCTTTAAATACCTTTGCATCGGTAAAAAGTATTACAGTAATTTGAAATAAAGAAATGAATAAGGTATTAGGTTTTATTGCGTTGGCATTTGCAATCATCAGAAAGACTCCTTTCGGCAATTCGCTCACGATAGACTTGGCGAAGGCTGCGGTAGATGGCGAGCAGTTGGGTGCTGATGATGAAACCGACTTGCTGGCAGTAAGCTGTTCCAGCACCAATTATATCGGTCATCAGGTAGGAACTCATGCCGTAGAGATTGAGGATACCTATCTGCGACTGGACAAAGCGATAGCCGATTTCCTGTCTTATCTTATCTTAATGAGAAGGTGGGCAAGGGCAACTATCTTCTCTAACATCTTTGAAATATGAAACTTATACCTTCTTCGTAGAGTTTTGCGAGACCGATTATTACGGGCATCATGGCAAATGGAAGGAGTATCTGAATGCCGCCCATCAGAACGACCAGTTTATTCGACAGTTATGGGAATGCTGCCAGCAGGCCCCATTTTATAAAGGCATATCCTGGGCAGCAAAGGGAGCCGCGGAGCCCCTGGTGCGCTCTTGGAATGACATAGCTGTAGAAGTTTTGGATAGATATCAACATTTAATAGACAGACAACAAAATAGATTGGCCATTTAATCGTTATATTACTATATATGATTAAGGTATAGTTTTATTTTGAGAATAATATGAAAAAATGGCATTTATGGGTGGCGGCTTCCATCGGCTTGGTGGTCATCGCCGGAATGATGATTCGGGAGTTTGACGTGGAAGTTTTGAGCAGGATAGAATTGTCTCCGAGATTTTTTCTGGGGGTAGGTTTGGCTGTATTGCTCTTTGCCGTCCAGAATCTGATGCTCACTCTCCGTTTCCGACATCTTTGCCAGCGCAAGTTGTCGATAGCCGAGGCGTTTCGCATCAATGTACTTTGTGAGTTTACTTCTGCCGTTACTCCTTCGGCGGTGGGTGGCAGTGGCTTGGCTTTTGTCTATCTGAACCGTGAGGGGATATCGATGGGCAGAAGCATCTTCACTATGTTTGCAGCCCTGCTGGCTGATGAGGCATTCCTTGCCATCAGCTGCTGCCTGTTGTATTTCTGTGTTCCATCGCATCTGCTTTTCAGTCTGGCAGATGGAGATGGAATTTCTACGGATACAACAAACGAATGGATCAAGGGTGGAGTACAGGTTGTCTTCATCGTCAGCACCCTTATTGTGGTTGTCTGGACAGCCATTCTCTATCTCTTGTTGCTGCATCGTCCCCAAATTTTGGGATGGGTATTGAAGGGGTGCTGCAAGATTCCTTTTCTCCATAAGTTTCTGCCGAAGGTAGAAAAGTTTTCCGAGGAGATGACGATGGCTTCGGAGGAGGCAAAGCTGGAGGGCGGAAGATTCTGGCTGCAGCTGATGGGTTATACTTCCCTGGCGTGGTTGTCGAGATTCGCCATCGTGGTAGCCATTCTCGTAGCCTTCCATTGTCAGGGCAACATGCTGGTGGCTTGGTGCAGGCAATGGGTGATGTGGATGATTTCCATCCTGAGTCCTACGCCCGGCGGAAGTGGCGTGGCGGAGTTGATGTTCCGCCTTTATTATGCCGATTTCCTGCCCGATGCCTCGGTAGCCATCCTCGCCGCCATGCTCTGGCGCGCCATCTTCTATTACCCTTTCCTGGTGATGGGCACCCTGGTCTTGCCGAAATGGATTGCTAGAAACTGACATAGAGTCGGGCACTGAGCGTCGTGAAATCTCCATTGTCATTTTTGATGTACTGGAACGATGGCTGAAGGGAAATGGATTCCGTCAGCTGTCTTTTCCAGGTTACTTCCAGCGAATATTCTGAACCCTGCTGGAAGCGGGCGTACTGGCCCGACAAGCCGCACTCGTTCTTCTCGTCCTGATAGGCACCGCCCAACTCTGCGTATCGGTAGCAGGCATTCTGATGACTGGTGTTCTCGGAATATTGCACCATGCACGAAATGTTCTTGTCGCCAGCCTTCCATACACTCTGCTCTCCATAGACCCACCAGGCACAGGTTGTTTTGCCCTTGGATTCATCGGCAGAAACCATTTCGCCATCCTCGTTTATCGGATATTGACGGGTATGAACGGCAGCACCTGTAAAATATTTTCCACCTTTATCGTTGTACTCCAACTGCGACATATTGAAGATTCCATCCTTCTTCGGGCGGACCAGGAAAGGATTGTCGTGAGCTTTCCAGCCATTATATCCCGCACCATTATACAGACTGTTTCTGAAAGTCCATTTTCCCTTGGTTACATCAAAGTAAAGGGTCAAGCCCGAATACGGATAGTTGGCTATCGGATAGCTGGAAGCAACGGTAGGAAAAATTCCCTCAGAACTGTTCTGGAAAAGAGCCGTAACATCAGAGGTGAAGAAATCCTCGTTCACGTTTCTCACACCTACAAACAGATGGCCCGAATTCCACTCGTGCATGTAGCCCAGCACGGCAAGCATGGCGAAGTTATTGTCTGCATCTATGTTCGAAAATCCCTGCCAGTCATCAATAATGCCATCGTTGGTCTTTGCCACATGCAGCGTAGCCGCCTCGAACGAATCCTTTCCTTTTCCTATCGGAACACTCAGTTCCAATCTCAGCTGATTGATCAGATTGGTATTCTTGTTCATGTCCCATTGCCATTCAGAAATATACTGTCCGTTAAAGCTCTGTGCATGAGCAAGGCAAATATTGATGCTGCCTAAAATAATAAAAAAAAATCTCTTCATTTCTTTTATGTTTTTATATTGTTTCTTGCGCACTTGCCTGCCGCTTGCGAGTATCTTTAATTCACGCTGCAAAGGTACTGGGTATTTCAAAATCCTGCAATACTTAATAAACGGTATTTTCATTTCTTCTAAATAGTGGAGGCTTTATCTTTATCCTCATTTCTAGGTATTTTTATTTATTCTAAACAGTTTGGGCTCCGTCTGACCCTCTATTTTCAGGTAATCAGCGGGAATTAATAATAATATTTTTTAAAAACTTTGCCTTATCAGATATTATTCGTACCTTTGCGTGGTCTTTAAACAGTTTTATCAGTAAGAAATCAGTTAAAAATCAGTTTAATCAGTTGGAAAAATGAAGAAGATATTAAATCCATATTTGAACAAGGAGGGTTACAACTGCGTTTGCTGTGCCCCCAACAATCCTGTAGGATTGCATCTTGAGTTTTGGGAAGAGGGTGAGGATGTGCTTACCATCTGGAATCCCGGCGAGAATTATCAGGGCTGGATCAATACCCTGCATGGCGGAATCATCAGTATGCTGATGGATGAAGTGGCAGGCTGGGTTATCAACCGCAAACTGCAGACCACGGGTGTGACGATGCAGCTCAACGTGAAGTATAAGAAGCCTGTGATGACCACCGATTCGCAGATTACGGTGCGTGGTCACATCGCCAGTCAGCGCCGTAATATCGTTACTATCCACCTGACTCTGGAGAACTCCAAAGGCGAGGTTTGTGATGAGGGCGAAGCCATCTACTTTACCTTTGGTCCTGATAAAGCCAAGGAGATGGGATTCGACTGTTGCAAGGTAGAGGGGGAGGAATAACTCTCCCCACTTGTTTGTAATGCTGGAGTCTTTCTTGAAGTTGATCATGCTCAGTCTGCGTTTAAAAGTTCCTTAAATCACAATTCCCCAGAAAGCCGTTTCCTGCCCATTTTGTGGTCTTCATTGATGACCGGCGCCTGCCATCTATTAAGACCAGCTTCGGTCTCCATAGATGACCGACTCTTGGCACAAGAAGACTGTTCTTTCGATTGCCGGTGCAAAGATACAAAAATCCGGAGCTGAAAGCAAGCTTTTTCCCGTAGAATGTTGAAAAATAGTTCGTAAGTAACTGATGTGTAGATGTATAAGTGTTTTCGGTTTTTGCATCTGATTGCAAAAGCTGCCTTTGGAATCGTTTTTTGATCTTTGGAAAGCGGTCATTTTCGGTCACGGTCATTTTCGGTCATTTTCAAAAATGATTCGGTCATTTGGGTCTATAGTATTATATAAATATATATTTATATAATACTATAGGGGAGATTTGCGCCCCCGAAAACGAAAATGACCGAAAATGACCGTGACCGAAAATGACCGGATTAGGCTTCTGAAAGTTATTCGGAAAGAAGCGGTGGGTGATTGTAATATGATGATAATCAGTGAATTAGCTTGTGCCGTTTTCTCGGTTTGTACCATGTTTTGTATTGTAGGAACAGCACATATTCCTCTTCTCTCTACCCCAGTTTTCTTGCTTTTTACTAGAATCTTGACAAAATATATCAAGAAATTCCTTGTTTTTCCCCTTTCATTCTGCCTTTTCCCCCTCTTATTTTTGCCTTCTGAAGGGGTGAAAAGTGCCATCGGAACCACTTTTTCTTGCTCTTAAGAGCATTTTCCGGTCATTAAGGTCAAGGTCATTATCGGTCATTAAGGTTTTCCAATCCCTTAAAAGTCCTTTACGGTTATCATGAAAATCACCTTTACTAAAAAGGGGTGGTTTATGGGTAAAATCCATGTTTTATAAGGGTAAAATACCGCTTTTTTCGGAAAAGTGTGGTTTCCAGCCCTCGTTTTTATAGGAAAAGAGTGTAGTTTTTAACTATTGATTTATAGGAAAAGTGTGTTGTCTATATTTATAAAAGAGACTTCTTGGTTTGAATGCCAAGAAGTCTCATAAATCAATTTTTCAAAGCTAGTTCTTATTTTCTTATTTTCTGAATTTCCTCCAG
The DNA here is from genome assembly GCF_040095255.1 of Segatella sinensis. Lineage (NCBI taxonomy): Bacteria > Pseudomonadati > Bacteroidota > Bacteroidia > Bacteroidales > Prevotellaceae > Segatella > Segatella sinensis. The sequence goes on from NZ_JBBNGE010000040.1 coordinate 16,159, forward strand.
TGGAAGCTCTGTGGCCGTTGATACTTGCGCTTCAGAAAGTCCCATTGACAAAAGGCGGTAAGCTGTGGCTATCTTTTCTTTCGCCATTCCTTTTTCCATTCCTCTCTTCTCATCAAACTTTCTGGTGGCATATATATCACGCATATTCTTGATGTCCTCGTCATAAAGCTCAAGTTCCTCGCGGGAGAGCTTGCGGAGGTCGCCTATCTCTGCCAACTTGCGGAAGACTGGATACTTCTCGCTGAATGGCATCTGCTCAAACATGTTCATATTCTTCATTATATAAATCCAACAATCAAATATATCCATACACTCTGCCTCCGTGTGCTTGTCGAATAATGGCAACTGGAGGTACACAATACGCATCCTGTCGGACACTCGCTGGTGTGTCTGCAAATCGGTAAGCACCAGGTCGGTACGAAATTTCTTTAGTATAGGGCTATCCAACACGAAATCCATGAAACACACCGTATAGACTGGAGCCAAGTGATAGTCCCAGATTCCACGAACGCCCTGCTGCACAATGGCACGTGCCGTGTAATACAATGCCCTGTCGGCAAAGTATTCCTGTTCTTTCTTCTGCATCTCAACGATGATATGCTTGCCCTCGTTTGTGACGCAATAGACATCGAAGACCACACCACGGTCATCGGGGCGCAAGCCAAGTTTTTCGGTCTTGGCAAACGTCACGTCCTTGATAACCAACTCGTCTTCAAACAGTCCGTTGAGGAATGTTATCAAACATTCTTTCGTGTCCTCGCTTCCAAAGATTCGCTTGAAAGCCCAATCGACACGTGGGTCTATAAATCTTGCCATCTTCTTACGTTTTATAAGGTCGTGGACGCAATATTGCAATTCTGCTGCGAAGATACACTTTTTTATTGAAACTGCCAAGGAATCATGGGATTTTCTTTCATTTTACGCTAATCTCAACCTCAATGAATTAAGCACTACGCTTACGCTGGAGAAGGCCATCAGGGCACTTGCCCACATCGGGGTTATCTGGAAATCAATGCCGAAGATATGAAGGGCGCCGGCTGCCAGCGGGATGCAGATGATGTTGTAGATGAACGCCCAGAACAGATTCTGCCAAATCATGTGAACCGTCTTCTGACTCAGTTTTACGGCTTCCGGAAGCGCCAAGAGGTCATCGCTCATCAGCGTAATCTGTGCTACATCCATCGCCACATCCGTTCCCTTTCCTATCGCCATGCTCACGTTGGCAAGGGCCAGAGCCTGGGTATCGTTGATTCCGTCGCCCACCATCGCTACCTGCTTGCCTTCGTCCTGAAGTTTCTTTACCAATGCCTGCTTGTCGCCAGGCAGCACCTTGCTCTGGTAATGCTTGATGCCGGCTTTCTCTGCCCAGTAATGAGCCGCTTCCTCCTTGTCGCCACTCATCATATAAACCTCTATTCCCTTGTCCTGCAACTGCTTCATCGCTTCCTGGGCATGAGGCTTGAGGGTCTCTCTCGTCTCCAGGTCCAAATCCTCCTGCTTGGTGAAATCGATGTTCTGGTTAGGAATGGTGAGGGTGCCGGTCTTGTCGATGACGAGGGCGTTGATCTTGTGGAGATTCTCCAGCGCCGACGCATCCTTGATGAGAATCTGCTTCTGCGCCGCCTTGCCGATGCCCACCATCAGGGCGGTAGGAGTAGCTAAGCCCATGGCGCAAGGACAGGCGATGACCAATACGGCTACGGCAGCAAGAATGGCCTGCGGAAGAGCAGCGTTGCCGCCTATCAGCCACCATATAAAAAAGGTGATGAGGGCGATGGCTGCCACGGCTGGAACGAAAATCAGAGCCGCTTTATCCACGATGCGCTGCACGGGCGCCTTACTGCCCTGTGCCTCCTGAACCATGCGGATGATGTGCGCCAGGGCGGTGTTCTCGCCAATCTGCTTGGCTCTCATGCGGAGCTTTCCCTGACTCGGAATGGTGCCAGCCAGCACGTTGTCGCCTGCCTTTTTCATCGCCGGAGTCGGTTCGCCGCTGATCATTGCTTCATCTACATAGGCAGCATCGGGAGTCATGAAACTCTCTGCCTGGGTAACCACGCCATCCACCGGAATCTTCTCGCCGGCTCTTACCTCTATCATGTCGCCTATCTGAATGGTGGAAATCGGAACTTCCTCCATCTTGTAGTCGTTGGTGCCTTCTATCTTCTCGTAAGTCACCAGTCGGGCAGTTTTCGGCTGCATTCCCATCAGTTGTCGGATGCTGCTCGCCGTACTGTCTTTCGCCTTTTCTTCCAGGCATCTGCCGGTCAGCACGAAGGTGATGATCATCACGGAAGCATCGAAATAAGTGTGCCATTCTATGCCTCTCGCTCCCCATACCATTTCTCCGAAGAAGGTGTTGAAGGTGCTGAAGAGGAAGGCGATGAGGGTGCTGAGTGCTACGAGCGAATCCATGTTTGCCGTATGATGCAAAAGCTGCTTCCAGGCGGAAACGTAAAACTGTTTGCCGCAGTAGAGCAGGTTGGCGAGTGCCAGGAGCAGACAGATCTGGTTGGCGAAGGAACTCGAGTGATGAGCCGAGGCAACGCCATCTGAAATCATATTCTGTTCCATACCCAGGGAAATCCAACCCATGGAAAAACACATGGTCAGGATGGCGAAGAGCCAGGAAGCGAGGGTTCGGCGGCGCAGGAGGGTGAACTCACGGCGGTTGATTTCCTCCACGCTTCTGTTGCTTTCGATGACGAGGTCGTAGCCGGCGTTGCTGATTTCCCGTTTCATATCTTCCAGAGAGATAATGTCTGGGTCATAATCTACCAGGGCAGTTCGGCTCGCCAGGGAAACCGAGGCGGAGTTGATGCCCTCTAGCGACTGCAGCTTCTTTTCTACATTGGCAGAGCATACGCTGCAAGCCATGCCTATTACTGGAATTGTTTTCTTCATCTGTTTTTTATATAAATGTTATGAATTTTATAAGCAGAAGCTTTCATATCTGCTTTTCTGCCTGCAAAATTACATATTAATTATGACCCCCACAAGATTTATGGAAGAAATATCCTGATGGATAGATGAAAACCACTATAATAAGGTAGATGAAAAATGTGGTGGCTCAGGTAAGGGAACAAAAAAAGGCAGGTTCCAAATTGCCTTGGAATCTGCCTCAATCATTTATGGGAGATGATTATTTGACTTCGATATTCTTGGTAGCCTTAGCCTCCTCCTTAGGAGCAAGCTTTGGAATCTCAACCTCAAGAACACCATCAGCTACCTTTGCTGAAATCTTCTCACGGTCAGCGTCCTCAGGGAGTGTGTAGCTCTGCTGATAGTTGCTGTAAGAGAACTCGCGGCGCAGATAGTGCTCGTGCTTATCTTCATCCTTGTGTTCCATCTTGTTCTCGATAGCCACATTCAGGTTGCCATCGTTATCGATGTTGATGCGAACCCATTCCTTCTTCAGTCCAGGGGCTGCAATCTCCATCTGGTAAGCTTTCTCGGTCTCCTTTACGTTAATGGCTGGAGCGGTAGCATTCATACGTGGCATCAACTCTGTGTTGAAAAATGCATCATCAAAGAAGTTACTCAACCAATCTGAATTATTATTTCTACGTGCTAACAACATAATTAAAACCTCCAATTTTATTTTACTCGTCCTCTCGGTTCCTTGCGGTCCCGTCGGGATTTCTGCTTGTTATTTATTTATCTGTTCTTTTGATTGCCTTCGCCTCGAAACTCCGTTGTCCTTTCGAACTCCTTCATCTTTTAGCTTCAGCTTTCACTCTTATGTTGAGCAACTTGCGTGCCAGTGTCGGATTGATGACAATATTGGCAGCAAAGTATAATTAATTTAAACTTTGCTGCCAAAATGGGAGGCGGTTTCAAAAATAAAAATGTAACTTTGTCACCGAGATTGAAAACAATCACAAGAACCAAGATTATAACATTTAAGACAAACCATCAGTCTGCCTCGTCAGAGTTTCGAGGGTTGGGATTCCCAGACCAATACCATGCGTGTGGTTCCCGGCAAATATTAAAAGAGAAAGCTCGCCAGGACTTTGAGGGTCTTGGTGAGCTTTTCTTCTGTCTTAACTCTTAGACCTGCGTTTTTTTTTGAAGTTTTTTCAAGGAAATGGACTTTGAATCACTCTTTTTTATTATATTTGCAATCGAAAATCGATTTGAACCTTGACTAAACGATGAAATAGTTATGGAACAGAAGTTAAAAACAATATTTTATGCGATGGGTGCGATGATTCTTGCACCCCAAACCCTCAGTGCTCAGTCTGTGAACATTGAAGGCCTAGACTCCTTGCGCTTATCAGGTTCGGTGAGTGTAGTGGAGCCTGAACTTCTGCGAAGGGAATCACCAACAACGACATGTATTACCATAACATAGGTGCTGCTGCATCACGGCCTTTCGGTGGGACAGACAGCAACTACGAAGATCCGACCCTGGCTTCTGTGATGGGCAATGTCGACTACACCTTATATAATAAGTATAGTCTTTCGGTTTCCATGCGTGGCGATGGTTCTTCGATGGTGGGCAATGACCATACCTGGGGTTTCTTCCCATCCGTCTCTCTTTCCTGGGATATGAAGCAGGAGAAATGGCTCCGTTCTCTCCAGAAAATTACCATGCTGAAACTGCGTACGGGCTATGGACGCTCAGGTAATCTTGGCGGAATATCTTCTTATACCACTTTGAATACGGTACGGCAGAATGGTATTGTTTCGGTGAACAGTTCTCCTACGGTTACGATGGGAATGATTAGCAATAATAATCCTGATCTGAAGTGGGAAACCCGCGCTACCTGGAATATCGGAGCTGATTTGGGATTGTGGAACAACCGGCTGGTTCTGACGGCAGAATATTACTATTCCAAGACCACCGACATGCTCTATGCCTATGATGTGCCGGTTCCGCCTTTTGCCTATGATAAACTGTTGGCAAACCTGGGTTCTATGAGCAACCAGGGTTTGGAGGTCGGCGTTTCCTTCACTCCTATCCAGAAGAAGGACATGGAACTGAATATCAATATGAATCTCTCCTGGCAGAAGAACAAACTCCTCTCGCTGAGTGGTGAATATGACGGAATGCAGATGTCGGCAGCCGATATTACTGCGATGGGTGCCTTGTCGGGTGCCGGTCAGCATGGTGGTTACAACAATGTGGTCTATCAGATAGTTGGTCAGCCTTTGGGGGTATTCTATCTTCCTCATTGCAAGGGAATTATAGAAGATGGAAATGGGCATTACCGCTATGATATCGAAGATTTGGACAAGAACGGAACCGTAGATTTGAGTGATGGCGGTGACAGATATATTGCCGGTCAGGCTACTCCTAAGGTAACGTTGGGTTCCAATATCAGTTTCCGTTATCGCGACTGGTATCTTTCATTGCAGATGAACGGAGCCTTCGGACATAAGATATTCAATGGTACGGGCTTAGCCTACACCAATATGTCGAGTTTCCCGGATTATAATGTGCTGATGGGAGCTCCTGAGAAGAATATCGTTGACCAGAATGTTTCTGATTATTGGCTGGAGAAGGGCGATTATCTCAACTTAGAGAATCTCACGCTGGGCTATGATATCCCTATCCGAAAGGGCGTGGTGCAGTCGCTCAGAGTTTCGGCGAGTGTCAACAATCTTGCCACCATCAGCAGTTACAGCGGCTTGACTCCGATGATTAACAGCTACGTGGTGAACAGTACGATGGGTATTGATGATAAGCGGACTTATCCTGTTTACAGAACCTTCTCATTGGGTTTAAGTGTTCAATTCTAAAATCAGAAAGTTATGAAACGATATAGATTTTTATTTCTACTGCTGGCGGCATTGTCTATGACATCCTGCCTGGACGAACATCCTAAGGATCAGTTGGACGAGGATGCCATCTATGGCTCTGCATCTGATATTTATATCAATGCCGTGGCTTCTCTCTATAATTATATAGGTGGAGCTAACGAGAGTGAGGGCCTCCAGGGCACCTGCCGTGGCATTTACGATTATAATACGCTGACCACCGATGAGGCGATGATTCCGATTCGAGGCGGCGACTGGTATGATGGTGGCCTCTGGAATGCCATGTACCAGCATCGGTGGGGTGCCGATGACCAGTCTCTTTATGATACGTGGAAGTACCTTTATAAGGTTATCGTGCTGGCTAATAAGTCTTTGGATATTATCAGCAACAAGTCGGCCCTGCTTTCTGCCGCACAGCAGGAGGAATATCGGGCTGAGGTAAGAGCCATCCGGGCTATGTTCTATTACTATGCTATGGACATGTTCGGTCGGGTTCCATTGGTCCTTTCCAGTGCAGAACAGCTCCATTCCAGCCTGTTCCAAGGTCAGACAGATCGCAGTTCTATCTTCCAGTTTGTATTTCAGGAGTTGCAGCAGGTATTGCCTTCACTTCCCGACCAGCACAGCAATAAGGAAGGCAATTATTATGGTCGCATCACCCAGCCGGTAGTCAACTTTCTGTTGGCGAAGTTGGCTTTGAATGCAGAAATCTATATGTATGATGACTGGACCCAGGGTTATGCGAGCCGTCCGAAGGGAAGTGAGATTCATTTCTCTGTGCCGGCTTCTGCTGCCTCTTTGCGCAATGGCGATAAGGTGGACTGCAGGAAGTTGAATGCCTGGGAAACCTGCATTTATTATTGTGATAAACTGGCAGAAGAAGGCTATGTCCTGGAGTCGGATGATTCATTCAATTTCTCTACGCATAATGAGACATCGAAGGAGAATATCTTCACGATTCCGATGGATAAGAATATCTATACCAACCAGTTCCATTATCTCTTCCGCTCTTACCATTATACGCATGGCGGTGTCTTGGGATGGGGAAGTGAGAATGGTACCTGTGCCACGATTTCTACGATGAAAGCCAATCATTATGGCGAGGCTGATGAAGATGCCCGTTGCAAGATGAACTTTGTGGCGGGAGTGGTAAAGGTAGATGGTCATGAACTGCTGATGGATAATGGAAAGCCGTTGGAGTATCAGCCTTTTGAAGTGGCTCAAAACCTGACCAACAGTAAGTTTGTCAAGACGGCTGGAGCGAGGATGGCGAAGTATGAGGTGGATAGAACCTCTTATATGGACGGCAAGTTGCAGAGTAACGATATAGTTCTTTTCCGCTATGCAGATGCTTTATTGATGAAGGCAGAGGCAAAGGTCCGAAACGGAGAGAATGGTGATGAGGAGTTGAATAGGATTCGTGCCCGTGTGGGAATGCCTTACCGTAAGGCTACGCTCGATAACATTCTGGAAGAGCGGTTGCTGGAGTTGGTATGGGAAGGATGGCGTCGTCAGGATCTCATCCGTTTCGGCAAATTCACCGGTGCCTACGATCTCCGTACGCCTCTTCAGGGTGAATCTTCCGGCTACACCACCGTCTTCCCGATTCCTCAGAAATGCATCGATTTAAATTCTGAATTGGTACAGAATAAGGGATATGTCAATATTTTGAAGTAAAGAAACTTGAATAGAGTATATGAAAAGAGAAAAGCTAACCAGGACTTTGATGGTCTTGGTGAGCTTTTCTTCTTTTATTTCCCAAATCTGGAAGTATCTACTTCTTCATGCTGCTTGGCCTTGTAGCCGCCGAAACGATAGGTGAGGGAGAGGCCGATAATTCTGCCAAAGTACATGTTGTTGATGACGTGCTGACCTCGATAGGTATCGTGCAGATGGTTGTCGCCTGTCTCGAAGATGTCGTTGCAGTAGGCTTTCAGCTGGAACTTGTCGTCCTTGAGAGGCTTCCAGGTGAGGGCAGCGTTGAGATAGCCTGAGGCTGGGATGTCGATGATTCCTTGGATGGCGTCGGTATGGACGGAAGCATCGAGGTTGAGAAGCACATGCTTGCCTAAGAGAAAAGTGCCGTTCCACTGGGCTTGACAGAACCATTTGCTGCGGTCAAATGGAAGATCATAGAAGTGGGAATTCTTGTCGTTCTGATAAACGCCAGTGAAGGTAAGGCGATTCTGCCACCAGTTGCCTATGTTGATTGGAGCTGTGAGCATCAAGCCTACCTGGTTTACATGGTCGAAGTTGACATGCTTGTATTCCATCTCCTTCTTCTTGTCGCTCTGGTAAGGAAGCTGACGAAATTCATCTTTCGAGTTGTTGAAGAAGAGACTTGCCACGTATCTGCTGTGCAGAATATAGGTAAGCGAGAGGCTGAGGTCTCGTGATGGCTTCAACGTCGGGTTTCCTACAATCTTTCCATATCCGCCCGCATTATAGGTGGTGAAATTCTTCACCGACCAATAGGTAGGGTAGTCTCTGTCGCAATCCAAGTCGAATTGGATGATGTGTCCAGCTTTTGGAAGATAGGTGATGGAGAGTGTAGGGAAGAGGTTCCACTCATCCCAGATTGGGGTGTGGTAATATTCTTCCATGAGCGATGCTTCCATCGTGAGTTTTTGGCCGAACGACTTGCTGGCTCCGACATAGAAACACATTTGATCTTCGGTTTGAATGGTGTTGCCATCAGAAGACTTGTTGTTGTTTTCCTGCGAACTCTTGTCTCTTGATGTGGTGTAATTGATGCCGTAGTTCAAGCCCCAGTCTTTTCCTAAGTCGTGCTCCTGCTTGAGGTAAGCGTACCATTTGTCGATTCGTTGCTGGCTTGTGATGTCGTAAATCTCATCGTAGAGACTGCTTTTCAGCCATTGTTCATCCGGTGAATTATAATAGGTGTATTCTGCTCCTGCCGAGAAGCCGAATGGTGTGGAGTAATCCAGGCGGAAATTGTGAAACTGACTCTTGGCATGGATTCTGAGAAGGGATGTGAAATCGCCATCATCCTCTGAAGTTCCTCTCGTGTTATTGAGTTGTGAGGTGTAGGCAAAGCTGAGCTGATGATCCTTTGCCAGATGATAGTTGATTCCCAGTCGGATGTTGTGGTTGAGATGACGTTTGATATTGTCGCTATGTGTAGAGAAGGCATAGGAAGTGCCATCAGTCAAGGTGTGGGCAAACTCATTTTCATAGTAATAATATCTCTTGCCATGACCGAAGGAATAGAGCATGTCTATTTCCCATTTCTTGTTGGTGAAGAGCAAGGAGGTGCGCTCTGTGTAACTGTTGCGGTTCTGGTGGGTGTAGCCGCCGAAGAACTCGCCTTGCAGGGAGTGAAAGCCTGTGTTGTGCTTCAGCAGGAGGTTGATGACTTGTCCCTTTACCTGATAGCGGGCTGGGGCTGAATAGACAACTTCAGCGTTGGCGATGCGGCTGGTAGGAATCGTTTTCAGAAGCGAATAGAGCTGCTCGCTCGTCATGGTGGAAGTTTTGCCGTCTATCATCACGGTTACGGATTGGGCGTTGAGCGTCAAGGCTTCATCTTGTTCGCTCACGCCAGGCAGTTGCTTGATGGCTTCATAGGCATTGTCCACCGGATGGTTTTTGATGAGTTGAGGCAGGTCATAGGTCAATGTCGCCCCTTTTACCTTTACGATAGGTCGGTTGCCTTTTACCATCACATCGGGGAGGGAATGGATGATGCTGTCCATTCTCAGGGAATCATTTCTGTTTCCTTGTGCCCAGCCGGCAAGACTGATTGCCAGGCAAGCGCTTAATATAACCAATCTTTTCATATTCTTCTTATCGTTTTATCTTTTTATCGTTCTTTCGGAAGAAACCCTCCCGATTTCGGTTGCAAAAGTACTGCAAATATCTCGTGTCAGCAAGGAATTTTGATTATCAAGTCTTATCAGAAGTGTTATTTAGTCTTATCAAATCAGAAATAATTTCCTGAAAAGTATCTTACTTATCTTCTTTTTTATTACTTTTGCAAGCATGAAAGAGAAACGAAGAATATTCATATTGGCAGTTGTGGCTTGCTTTTGTACATTGGTAATGCAAGCGCAGGAAGTGAAGAGTGTTTCTTTGGATTCCGTTCCGAAGGCATCTTTACCTAAGGAAGGTATGTCGTTTAAGGAAGGTATGTCGTTGGAATATTCTCGTCCTTCGCTCGGTGGATTTCCGGTACTTCAAGGCAAATCTTATTACTCTGAATCGAATGCACCTTGGATGTCGGAAGAAGGAAAACCTTTAGAGATTGCGCCGAATGCAATACCTCATATTTCTCTTCCTTCCCCGAATTTGGGTACAATAGCGGTATATTCTTCGGGTATTGAAGTCCCAGGACTGATGAATAGGCAGACTGCAGGGGTTGTTTATCAACAAAATTTCGGTCGTTTTGTTTTTTCTCCTTATGCTGGGATAGAAAAGATAAACACGGGAGTATATGGATTTGGCAATCTCACCAAAGCTTCTTTTGGTGGACGAATGGCTTATCAGGTAAACGACTGGCTCACAGTGGGATTCTATGGACAATATGTTCCAACGAAAACCTCTGATCCTCGAAGCGTCATCATGTCTCCTTTCAATCCCAAAAGCAGCTATGGTGGCTTCATGGAAGTGATGTTCAATCAACATTGGGGGATAGGAGCCAAGATGGGACGAGAGTTTGCGCCACAAAAGAATGGTAAATGGGGATGGAAGAATACCACGGAGGTTTATCCGATTTTCAGAAAATGAGTATTTAATTCATCTGGAAAAATCTTTAATACAAGGAAAGAATGAAGTTACATCTTAAATACATAGTTACGCTCGTCATCACGGCTCTGGTCTGCATCTTCGCATATCAGACCTATTGGCTCGTGGGGCTTTATCAGTCTCAGGAAAAGGAGGTTGAAGCAAAAATCAAGGGTGGAATGGAGTACGCTCACTTCATGGAGATGAAGAAGCGAATCGAACGATTGCGCAATGATGATAAAGGGCCTCATAGACAACTGACGGGTTCTGTTGCTTTTTCTATGGATGAAGACGATGATATTGATCAAAAGGTAAAGGTGAAAAAGGTTCGTGGAGGAAAGATCGTTCAGTCTGTTCAAACAACTTTTACCAAGCAAGAGAAGCGTAGTGAAGATGACAAGGACCAGGAATTGATGATGATGATGTCGGGCAAGCTGGCAACTATGGTACAACAGGCACTGTTTGGCAAATTGAATGAAATCGCCAAACCAGACATCAATGACTATGACAGTGCATGGGTTGCCAAGATGCTTTCAGACAGTTTGTTGGTGGGCGACGATATTCATCCGCTTCCGCATCAGATTCAGCTTTTTGCAGGAAAGAAGGTTTTGGCGAAAGTGACGACGAAGGGGTATGTGTCTTCCGCCAATGCCAAGCAATACCAATATGTGGTTTGTAATGAGGGGGAGGCGAATGAGGAGAAATATGTCCTTACCTTAGAGCCGCTTACGATGACTGTGCTCAGCCAGATGGCAGGCATTCTTGCCACATCGCTCTTCATCATGCTCATCCTGGCTTTCGTCTTCTGGTTCCTGATTCATACGATGCTCAAGCAGAAGACGCTTGATGAGATGAAGAGTGATTTCACCAATAATATCACGCACGAATTGAAGACTCCGATAGCCGTAGCCTATGCTGCCACCGACTCCCTGCTGAACTACGGAATGCTCCAGCATCCTGATAAGGCGCGCAAGTATCTCAACATCGCCCAGGAGCAGTTGCAGACGCTCAGCGGATTGGTGGAACAGATTCTGTCGATGAGTATGGAACGACGGAAATCGATGCTTCTCAATATCGTGGAAGTTCCAATGAAGGAGGTGATTGAACCATTAATCTCCCAGCATCAGCTGAAAGTGAAATCAGGAGAAAGAACGGATAAAAAGGTGAATATTTCGTTGTCTGTAGAACCGGAAAATCTGATGGTTCATGCCGACCGGATGCATTTCTCAAACATCGTGAGCAATCTCATAGACAATGCCATTAAGTATTCTGAAGATAGCGTGAAGATAGAAATCAAGGCTTTCCAAAAAGCCGAGGATGAAGTGCTGGTTTCCGTATCAGATAATGGAATCGGTATTGCCCACGATAAATTGCCTTATATTTTCGACAAGTTCTATCGGGTGACGGATGGCAATAAATATACGGTCAAGGGCTATGGTCTCGGCCTTTTCTATGTCAAGAGCCTGATGGAGAAAATGGGCGGTTCTGTTTCCGTAGAAAGCGAGCCGGGAAAAGGAAGCTGCTTCACCCTGCATTTCCTTAAAGGCAAAAAGGTAAAAAGTAAAAAGAAACAATGAATAAGATAAAAGTATTACTGGTAGAAGACGAAACATCCTTGGCGATGATTCTGAGCGACACCTTGGAGGCGCAGGGCTTCGAGATGCGCACGGCGCGTGATGGCGAAGAGGGGCTTCGTATGTTCGATGAACAGAAGCCTGATGTGCTGGTTGCGGATGTGATGATGCCCAAAATGGATGGTTTCGAGATGGTGCGCCGTATCCGCAAGACGGATTCCCGTACTCCTGTGCTTTTCCTCACAGCTCGTTCGGCGGTGAATGATGTGGTAGAGGGATTTGAATTGGGTGGCAATGATTATCTGAAGAAGCCGTTTGCCATCCAGGAGCTCATCGTCCGTATCAAGTCGCTTTGTCATCGGGCTTCAGTGGGAAATATTTCTTCTGAAGAACAGGAAGGGGGGAATGTTTCTCCTGATAATCCGGATGCTGCTGATCAATGGCTCTCCATCGGTCGTTATCGCCTGAATGTTACCAGTCAGATTCTGCAGTTGGATGGTAAAGATACAGAACTGTCACATCGTGAATCAGAAATCCTTCGCATGCTTGTGGAGAGCAAGAACAATGTGGTAGAGAGCAAAGATATTCTCCTGCAACTCTGGGGCGATGACAGCTTCTTCAATTCTCGCAGTCTCCATGTTTTCATTACCAAGCTCCGCCACAAGTTATCTGCCGATGAAAATATCAGAATCATCAATGTGAGGGGAATTGGGTATAAAATGATTTGCTAGAATCTTGTAAAAGAACTATTCTTCCTATCCATCAACAAGCGCATCGAATGCTTCTTTAAAGTATTCCATCTATCCATCGCTCTATCCAATCAGGATGTTCGTTTCGAAGAGACATTGCTAGAAGGTCTCCGTCAAAAGCTTTTCTTCTATTTCTTCATATTTGCACATAAGTCTTTAATCTTTAGAAAACCTTTGAAAAATCTACTGCAAAAATACGAGGAATCTTTTTAATAGCCAAATGTTTTAACCTCTTTTTTCTATCAGCTCTTATCAGAAGCATCTGTTTTTGAAAGTTTTTCTCAAAAAGGTTTGTGGTTTCAGGAATAATGGCTAATTTTGCGGGCGGGAAAGCGTCACTCCTCATTGGTGATGCTTTAGGGAATGATAAAATAAATAGGATATGAATAAGATATTTGATAGTATCAGACAGATGGATGAGGCTGGACAAGAATATTGGTCGGCTAGGGAATTGGCGTCTGTTATTGGTTATGCAGATTATCGTAATTTTAGCAAAATCATAGATAAGGCTAAGGTCTTATGTGTACAAAACAATAAGAGTGTAGAAGACCATTTCGTTGAAGTCAACGAAATGGTTACTATTGGTAGTGAGGCAAAGAGAAAGCTGAAGTCCTACCATCTTTCCCGTTATGCTTGCCTTCTTATTTCTATGTCGCTCAGTTCCAGAAAAGAGAATGCATTGCCTGCATTAGAGTATTTTTCTGGTAAGCAGAATTTATCTTCTTCTTCATTACAAAATGCTGATACTTATACCAATACGGATATTGTGTTCTTCTCAGATTCGGAAGGAAAACTGAGAGTGGAATTAGTCTTTGATGGAGATACGGTTTGGACGACACAGAAGAGAATTGCAGAAATCTTTCAAGTAGATGTGCGAACAGTGAGCTATCACATCAATGAAATCTTGAACAGCGGAGAACTCAATAAATATTCAGTTATCCAAAAATCTTGGATAACTGCGGATGATGGGAAGAAATACGAAATGAATGTATATAATCTGGATATGATTATTGCGGTGGGCTATCGTGTGAACAGTTACAAGGCAACTCGTTTTCGGCAATGGGCAACCAATACCTTGAGCGAATTTATCCGAAACGGTTACGTGTTAGATGAAGAGCGTTTTAAGCAAGGTGGAAAGCTGATTCAGGTGAAGTTTGACCAGTTGCTGGAACGTATTCAGGAGATTCGAGCATCCGAGCGGATGGCTTATCAAAAAATAACAGATATTTATGCCACGGCTTGCGATTATCAGAAGAATGCTACTACAACGCAGGAGTTTTATGCCAAGGTGCAGAATAAGTTGCATTGGGCAATAACGGGTAAGACGGCAGCAGAAATCGTTTATTCTTCTGCTGATGCAACCAAGAAACACATGGGATTAACTTCTTGGGCTCAAGCTCCCGATGGTAAGGTGTTGAAATCGGATGTGACAATAGCAAAGAATTATTTGCATATAGAACAGATGAAGGAATTGAATGGTATTGTTTCTGCTTATATTGACTTAGCTGCCAATCGTGCCAAACGCCATATTCCAACGACTATGGAACAATGGGTCAAGTTCTTGGATGGTTTTCTTGAATTATCATCTTATCCAATTTTGATAGATAAGGGAAAGGTTTCGGCTCTTGAAGCTCGGTTGAAAGCTTATGAGGAATATGATAAGTTCAGGGTGATTCAAGACCGTGAGTTCTTGTCGGATTTTGACAAGGAAGTGATGAGGTTAAAAGGAGAATTGGGGTTGTTTGATAATTGATGATTAAGTATGAAAAAAATAATAATTGCTTGCGACTCTTATAAGGGCTGCCTTTCGAGCAGAGAGGTGAACGAGGCGATTGCTTCGGGAGTAAAGGAATGGAATGCGGAAGATGCTTCTCCCGAAATAAAGAAATTGGATTCTGATGCTTCTTCTCCCAAAATAAAGAAATTGGATTCTGATGATGCTGCTTCCGAAAGAAGGAAATTGTCTCCTGATGATGCTTCTCCCGAAATCATTACCCTGGAAATGAGTGATGGAGGAGAGGGAATGCTCGATGCTTTTCTCGCGGCGATGAAGGGAGAGCGAGTGAGGATTCATGCCCATGATGCGCTGATGAGATGGATTGAGGCGGAATACGGAATCGTGGATGATACGGCGATTATCGAGATTGCGCAGACCGCCGGACTGGCTCTGATTGAGCCTGAACAGCGCAACCCGATGAAGGCAACTTCCTGGGGTGTGGGCGAGATGATAATGAATGCTTATCGCCGGGGCGTGCGCCATTTCATCGTGGGCTTGGGCGGAAGTGCCACATCTGATTGCGGCATAGGAATGCTCAAGGCGATGGGCGACGACTGGAAGAAAATCCGACAGGAATGCAGTTTTGTGCTGGCTTCGGACGTTACCAATCCGCTCGGTGGTGAAAACGGGGCGGCTCACGTCTTTGCGCCTCAGAAGGGAGCTGATGCTAAGATGGTGCAGATGCTGGATGATAGGGCGAGGAAGTTTGCCGAGGTAAGCTCCAGGCATTTCGGATATGATAGGAGTGAGGCTCCCGGAGCTGGTGCTGCCGGAGGTTTGGGCTATGCTTTCCTGCAATATTTCAATGCTGAGGCTCGTCCTGGGGCTGAGCTTCTCTTGGATGAAATAGGTTTTGATGCGCTCATTCAGAATGCTGATCTCGTGATTACGGGCGAGGGACATAGTGATAAACAGACCTTTATGGGGAAGTTGCCGCAAAGGATTCTGGAGCATGTTCTGAAGTGTAGGGAATCGGATAAAAGCCATGTGGCTTGCTCGCAGTTTTCCGGGGATTGCAAATCCCCGGAATCTTCGTTTCCCCTTGTGTGGCTCGTCTCGGGTGGCGTAAGCGACAGGCAGGTGATGCTGGATGCAGGTTTTGATAGAGTGATTCAGATTACTCCTGATTCTATGCCTTTGGAAGAGGCGATGAAACCGTATGTAGCCCGTAACAACATCATAAAAGTGATAAAGAACAAATAAAAGTTAGGGTAAAAAGAAACGATAAGATAATTAGGGTGTCCAGTTCTCTGTTCTTAAAAACAAGCTGGAAATATCCCTGTTAATTGTTAATATTACGCTCTGATATTT
>NZ_JBBNGE010000041.1:0-31769 GCF_040095255.1 Segatella sinensis
TGCGTACAGAAACCTATCGATTTCATCATGGAGGATATCCGTAAAAGAGATGCCGAAAACCTGAAGCGTGAGAAGGAGTGGAAAGAGGAGATGATGCGTAAGGGTGCCAACAAGGATAAGCGCAAACGCCCTGAAAATCTGATTATCCAGGAGATTGATGCCGATATGACCAACCCTGCCTTCGTGATGCGTACCGCGGAAGCCAAGGAACATTTCCTTTATACGTCGCTGAACGAAATCGACCAGTTTGATGCGCTCAAAGGTAGCGGTTATCAGCAGTTCCGTATCATGTGCCTCGCTTTTGACCCAGGTAATTTATATGGACAGACACGAGTGGGAACCCAAAGTGTCACCGAGCGTGTCACCATCCGTTTCAACTGGAATGCTTCTACCACCATCCATAAAGGCATCAGGTATTTCAAGCGTGTGCTGACCGATGGTCCGGTTTCCCGTATCAACTTCTGCACCATCCCCGAAAGAGACATCGGCGAGGACATTCCCATCTATGGAACCTATGATGAGGAATTCAGAAATTCTCTGAAACCTTACATCGATAATCTCTGCATGGCTTCGGGGCTGGTGGAATGCAAGGAGGCTTTTCATCTTGCCGAGGTGCTGAAGGATGAGAATGCGGAATTCTCCCGTCTGTCGCAGGACAGAGTCTATGAGAATCTGAGCTTCCGTGCCAACGTAATCGGCTATCTGAAGGCTTGTGTGCTCTATGTGGCGAACGGTTATCAGTGGGAGCCTGAGATTGAGGATTTCATCCGCTGGAGCGAGCGTTACGACCTCTACTGCAAGATGCGTTTCTTCGGTGATGCCATCAAGAAGGCGGAGCTGGAGTGCGATCAGGAGAGCAAGAGAGGTCCGGCAAGCATCCTGGGATTCCTGCCTGAGGAGTTCAACTATCAGCAGGTGGAAGCCTTGAGAGTTGAGCATAAGATGAGTGCGAAGGGCACGATGAAGATGCTGAACAACTGGCTCTTCCGTGGATATATCAAGGTGAAGGAGAAAGACTCAAATACTCAGTTACTCAAATACTCAGTTTTTATCAAGACCCATTATTAAAAAATCTATTTGATATGGAAATTGTTGTAAAAAGAATCGCAAAGAAGGAGACTTATACCATTGGCCGACTTTATCTGTTGGCTGATGGTGATGTGAAACGTAAGGCGCTGTCGGGCAAGACTGCCGGCGACAAGCGCAGTTTCGAACATAGTTTTGATTTGGAGAAGTTGTCTAAGGACAGCTACTTCTGTGATACCCTGGAGCCTACGTGGCGCAACCTGAAGGGCGTGGAGCTCCAGCCCGGGGAAGTGAATGCCCGCTTCAGCAGAGAGAGTGGCAAGGTGGCACGAAAGATTCCGGGCCGTACCGCCATCCCCGAGGGCTCGTATCGTGTGCTCATCACCAAGTCGCCCCGATTCAAGAAGTGGCTGCCGTATGTGCAGGGTGTTCCCGGTTTCGAGGGCATCCGCATTCATGCCGGCAACAAGCCCGAAGATACCCAGAGCTGCATTCTGGTGGGCGAGAACAGGGTAAAAGGTATGGTGGTGAATTCCCGCATCTGGCTCCATCGTCTGATGAATCGCATCCAGGCGGCGGAGAATCAGGGGGAAGGTATCTGGATTACCATCATCTAAAAAATGCAGTGCGCTGCAAATTTCTTATGAAAACTAGGAAAATTTGCAGTGCGCTGCATTTTCTATTTCAATCCTCATTCCTTCCGGGTTAAACCGGATGCCGTCGCGATCGATGAATCTCGAGAGGGAACCATCGGCGGCAAGCGACTTCGGGGTGCCGATGGAGAGACGGTCCTGCTCCATCAGCCAGAGACTGTCGGAGAGCTGCAGCGCCAGCTCTACATCGTGAGTGGAGAGCAGGATTGCCTTGTGCTGCTCGTGTGCCAGGCGGCGGAGCATCTGAAGGGTTTCTACCTTGCTGGGAAAATCGAGGAAGGCGGTAGGCTCGTCGAGGATGATGATGCGGGTCTGCTGGGCGAGCGCCTTGGCTATCATCGTCTTCTGGCGCTCGCCATCGCTCAGCTCGGAGATGTTGCGCTGGGCGAGGTGGGGGATGCCGACCTGATGGATGGCTTCATCTACTATCTGCTGATCTGCCGGAGTAAGGGTGCCCCAGAAATTGGTGTAGGGAGACCTGCCGATGCCTACAATCTCCTTGACAGACAGCTGGGGAACATCGATGCGGGAGGTGAGAACCACGCCAATCTGACGGGCTAGCTGCTGCGCCGGATAAGCGGAAAGAGGCTGATCTTGAAGAAGGATTTCGCCATCCAGGGCTGGCTGGAAACCGCAAAGGGTTCTGAGCAGGGTGGATTTGCCCACTCCGTTGGCGCCGATGAGGCAGGTGAGCTCGCCCGGATGCAGGGAGGCAGAAACAGCAGAGGCTATCACCCGGAGCTGATGCTTCGGACGATAGCCAATGCTTAGATTCTTGAATGTAATGCAGGATTCCATCAAAAATATTTTTCCTTGTTGTTTTCGGACCTGTGATTGTTCAAGTTTCGCAAATGGGGAAGTTATAGGAAGTTAAAGAAGTTATCGCTTCCCCATATACGAGTTTGTTACTTTGCTGCCAAAACCTCAACCTCTACGAGTGCGCCCTTAGGCAACTTCTCTACGGCTACGGCTGAACGAGCTGGGTATGGCTGGCTGAAGAACTCGGCATAAACCTCGTTCATGGCTGCGAAATCGTCCATGCTGTTCAGATATACAGTAGTCTTCACTACGTGAGAAAGGTCGGTACCGGCTGCCTTCAGGATGTTCTGGGCGTTGGTGAGGCTCTGACGAGTCTGCTCCTTGATGCCACCCTCTACGAAGTTGCCTGTTGCAGGGTCGATAGGAATCTGACCTGATGCAAATACGAAACCGTTTACTTCGATCGCCTGGCTATATGGACCGATAGCTGCAGGCGCATTGTCTGTGTGAATTGCGTTCATAATTAATTTCCTTTTTCTATTTATTAAATCAATCTGGATGCAAAGATAAGCATTTTTCCCCAAAACTGACCTATTTCGCATCGAAATTTAATAAGTTTTCTTACTATATTCGCTCGGTGTACATCCAAATTGCTTCTTGAAGCTGGTAGAGAAGTGAGACAGGGTGTTGAATCCCGTCATATAGGCAATCTCCGAGATGTTGTACTTGCCTTCCACGATGAGGGTGGCGGCACGATTGAGCTTATAGGTCTTGAAGAAGACGCTTGGATTCTCTCCTGTGAGTCCCTTGACCTTGTAGTAGAGCTTTGTGCGGGAGATGTGCATCAGTTTCGTTACCTTGTTGACATCCAGTTCCGAGTTGGCAAGTTCCTGCTCCATCATATGATAGAGTTCGTCCATGAAGAGTTTATCTTGTGGCGACAGTACTTCCTCCACGTTCTTGTCGGTCTCCGTGGCGTTGGTCAGGATGGTCTTGGTCTTCTCACGGTTGGTGAGTTGCGAGTTGATCATTGCCAGGAGGACCTTTGGGGTGAACGGTTTGGTAACGTAGGCATCTGCTCCACAGTTCAGTCCCTCCACCTGGTTTTCGGTGGTGGTTTTTGCCGTTACCAGGATGACTGGGATATGGCAGAGCTGGATGTCTTGCTTGATTTCCTTGCAGAGTTCATAGCCGCTCATTCCCGGCATCACCACATCGCTGAGGATGAGGCTAGGTTCTTCCTCCCTTGTCGCCTTCAAGGCACTCTCGGCATCGAAACGATAGATGATGCGATAGGATGAAGCCAGGAGGGTGCGAAGATAATGCACCACTTCGGTATCATCATCTACGATGAGTATTTTCGGACGGTTGTCTGTACTGTCGTCTTGACTTATCTTGTCTGCCACCTTCTGACTGTCGTGCAGTGGGAAAGCTTTCTTCTGGTCTTGCTCCAGAGGGGCTTTCTCGTTGGCGGCATAGAGGCTATCCTCGGTAGGCAGGGTAACGGTGAAGATGGCTCCCTGACAGTCTTTGCGATTGCCCGCCTTTAGATTGCCATGGTGAAGTACGGCCAGGCTGCGGGCATAGTAGAGTCCGATGCCTGTACCCCAGTTGATAGTGCCTGTAGACTGGTTGTTCAACTGATAATATCGCTTGAAGATATTCTCCACCTCATTCTGTGGGATTCCTTTGCCTGTATCTGCTACCGTGATGGTGATGATCTGTTCACCCTTGTTAGTGGTACCGGTGTCGAAAGAAACATCTATCTTACCGCCACGAGGGGTAAACTTCATAGCGTTGGACATCAGGTTGTTGATAATCTTTTCCAGTTTGTCGGAATCCAGAAGCATCAGGTAGGAACCTTCCAGTCCGTGACAGTTCAAGGTGATTCCTTTCTCCTCGGTATTCACGATGAAGAGGTCCATGATGCGCTTCATCTCGGAGATAATGTCGGTTTGCTTGACGTGCAAGCGGAGTGTGTCGTTCTCCAGCTTGTTGAAGTCGAGCAACTGGTTGACGAGTCTCAGCATTCTATCCACGCTTCGGCTGATGATGTTCAACAGCAACTTGTCGTGCTTGTTGATGCTTTCACTTTCGCAGAGTTGTTCCACTGGTCCAGAAATCATGGTGAGTGGTGTTCGGAACTCATGCGATATGTTGGCGAAGAAACTCATGTTCATCTTGTTGATGCGCTGTTCCTGCTCCTTCTCATCCTTAGCCTTTTGAACCATGTTCTTCTCGATGCTGATGCGCATCTTCTGCCGATAGATCACGAAGCCGACGCCCCCTATTATAATAAGGTATAGGCACCATGCCCACCAAGAGTTCCAAGGCTCAGGGGCGATGCTTACCAGTATGCTTTTTTCGGCGATGATATTGTCGGATCCATTGCCTACCATCTTTACCTTGAAGGTATAGTTGCCGGCAGGCAGGTTAGAGTAGTACGCCTCGTTGTTATTGCCGGCATCAATCCATGTATTGTCGAATCCAGCCATTTGGTAGAAGTAATGGATGCGCTTGTAGTCGCTGTAGTCGATGGCAGAAAAGGCGATGCTGAAGCTGTTTTGTTTGTAGCTGAGGTGGATATGGGGTGATTCTTCCATACTCTCCTTGATACATCCATTCTTGCCAGGAAGCATAATCTCATTATGTACCTTGAGTGTTTCGAAAAGCAGACTTATCTGCTGGTTCGTGTTTACGTCTTGTGGATTGAAGATGGTAAGTCCCTGGGTACCGCCGAAGATGAGAGTTCCATCTGATAGCTTGCACGATGCCCTATCGTAGAATTGGAAGCCTTTCACACCGTCAGCCTCGTTGTAGGTGGTTACCTTTTCTGTTTTTCCATCTATCTTGTTGAGTCCATACATCGTACTGACCCAAATGTTCCCATCTCTATCTTCCTCGATGCTGGAAATGTCGGAGCAGGAGATTCCTGCTATGGTGGTCAGCTTGTGGCTCTTTGCTTCATACTTCAAGAGTCCGTTGGTGACTGTACCCAACCAGATGTTGCCCTTGCGGTCTTGATAGTTCTTGGTAGGGATATACACACTTCGCTTGATGCACTTTTTCCAGTCATCCGGATTCACTTTAAACTCTTGGACATCGAAGTTGTTTCCATTCATTTCCAGGATAGGTCTGTAGAAGGCAGATATGAGCATGCTGCCATTCTGCAAGAGCATGATGCTGGGAATGAAGCAGAAAGTGGTAGGGAAGAGTTGTTTTTTGGTCATCTCTCCACTTTGTGCTGAAATGCAGTAGATGTTGACGGATGCCGTGGATACCCAGATGTTTCCCTTTGCATCTTGGCTGATGTCCATAGGCATGAAGCAAGGGTAGGAGGCTACCTTGTTGAGATTGTTGCCATCGTATTGGTACTTTGCCACATGGTCGCCATTGGCTAGCCATAGATGATTGCTGCTATCCACAAAGATGTTGGTGATGGCATTCTTCTTGTTGCCGTTGCTGTAGGAAACCATCGGTATGTCCTTGAGTTGCTGGGTTTGCAAGTCATACATATAGAGTCCGTTCTTCTTGGTAGAAATCCAAAGGTGGTGATTCCTGTCGGCGGCTACGGAGAGTACGGGCTGTTTGCCGATGGCACGTTGAAGGGCAGGCATGCTGTTAAACATATCCTTGTATCTGTAGATGGTTTTTACGCCATCGTCTTCAGAACCGAGCCAAAGGTTGCCCTTGGAGTCGGTTAACATCTTGTTGACTTCCATATCAGGCACTTCGAATGGGAAATTCTTGTCGCTTTGTGGCAGGATGGTTCCCTTCTGGGCATTGAAATAGAGTAATCCGTGCTTGGTGGTGCTAAGCAGAAGGTTGCCTTTTGCACCATACGGATGGATGCAGTTGACCATGTCGTTGGGGATTTGCAAGCCTTGCAAGGCTACAGGGAGATGTTGCCATTTCCTGGTGTCCGTATCAAAGAGCTGCATTCCATTGTAGCCAGAGAGGTAGAGCTGATGCCCATCGAGGAGAAAAGAGACGATGGGATAATTCTGTACTGGGCTTTGGGCGATAAGTTTGAGGTCTTGGGTGCGATACCCCTTGACAGAGTAAGGGGTAACAATCCACATCACATCTTTTCGGTCTATATGGCAAGAGATATTATAGCAGTTCTTCTCCAGCATTTTGGAGAGCCTGGTGATGGCTTTGTTGTTTTTTTCGTCATATTGATACAGGTCTGTTGTCGTGAGAAGGAAGATTCTTCCCTCCTTGTCTTCCAGGATTTTTTCGATGTTCTTGTTAGTGCCATTGATACTTACTCGTTTGAAATTGCCATTGGCCTGGTATAGGCATACGCCATTGACGGTGGCTACCCAGAGTCGGTTGTGAGAGTCACGATAAATGTCGGTAATATTGTTGTCGGGCAATCCCAGTGAATCGTCCACGCAGTAGTATTGGTGATACTGGTTGCCATCATACTTGTTGAGACCACGGAAGGTACCTATCCAGATTTGTCCGTATCTGTCTTCGCAGATGCTCTTCACCTTTTGGTTGGAGATATAATCAGACAGGACGAGGTTCTTCTCGGGTGAAGAGACTTCGGGGATGTCTTTTTGGTCCTGGCAAGCAGTAAGAAGAAGGGCTGCCAAGAGGATGAGTACGTTATAAAATACCTTTGTTTGTTTCATAATCGATGGTTTTGATAGTTGCTGCAAAAGTACTATAAAACCTTGATATATACAAGGTTTATAAGACTTTTTAAACAAATACGCAAGTTTTTGAACATATAGAAAACCCCATTTTGAACAAAAACGTAACACAAGAAAACAAGTTAGAAAAAGGTGTATGATAAAAAGCAATACCTTTGCAGCCGTAAACAATCAACTGATTTACAAGAATAAAAGCTTAACTAACAAAGTATTATCTTTAATGAGTAAAATCTATGAGAAAAATGAATGATTACAGAAGGTTCCTGACCTTCGTGTTCTTATTGATGATTTCCGGTTCTGCTGCCTTGGCGCAGGAACTGATGAAAGTCGCTGGTCTCGTAGTTGACCAAAATGCCGACCCTTTGATTGGTGTTACCGTGCGTGTGCAGGGAGACAACAAGGGTGGCACTGTAACCGATATGGATGGTAACTTTACGATCCATGTGCAAAAAGGTAAGACCCTTGTCTTCTCTTATCTTGGTTATAAGAATAAAGAGGTATTAGCCAACTCTTCCAAGCTTAAGATTACATTACATGAAGACAACAAGGTGCTCGACGATGTGGTAGTTGTGGGCTATGGAGTTCAGAAGAAAAGTTCTGTAACAGGTGCCATCTCTCAGGTGAAGAAAGAGGATATGGAGAATCGTACCATCACCAATGCCAAGTCTGCTCTTCAGGGTAAGACCGCAGGCGTACAGATTGTCTCTTCTTCTGCTCGTCCGGGTGCATCACCAACCGTTCGTATCCGTGGTTTCTCTTCCAATGGTTCTTCCGATCCTCTCTATGTAGTAGATGGTGTGCGCCTAGGCGATATTAGTGGTATCGATCCTAATGACATAGCATCTATGGAAGTGTTGAAGGATGCCGCTTCTGCTGCCATATATGGTGCAGAGGCTGGTAATGGCGTGGTTCTCATTACTACGAAGAAGGGTTCTGTGGGTAGTGGAAAGATAACATATGATTTCCAATATGCCATCGAATCGCTTGCTAAAAAGCCTAAGTTGCTCAATGCCGAAGAATATATCCAATATATGAAAGAAGGTAAAACCTTTACCGAGGATTATCTCTTGAAGAATTGGGATGGAACAACCAATACCTCCTGGGTAGATGCCATCTACGGCAAGGGTAAGATGCAGAAGCACAACCTGGGCTTTACGGGTGGTAACCAAAATGGCAACTACTATCTTTCGCTTACTTATCTTGACAATGATGGTATGGTAAGAGGTAATAATGATCTCTATCGTCGTCTCACCGCTACCATCAATGCTGAATATCAGATCAAGCCATGGTTGAAGGTGGGCACTACTAACCAGATTGAAAAATATAACGCCCGTTCTGTGTCAGAGGGTTCTGAGTATGGTTCTATGATGGCAGCTGTGCTTTCTATGGATCCATTGACCCCCGTTGCATACGAGGGTGGAAACTTGCCTGCTCATATTGCTAGTGCCTTGGCAAGCGGAAAGCATCTCTTGACCAATGCGGCTGGTAACTACTATGGCGTGTCAGCTTTCTATGCAGGTGAGCAGTTCAACCCATTCGTGATGCGTGACAATGGCATATCTCGCAACAGTGGATTCAATGTGAATGGTTCCATCTATGCAGATTTCAAGCCTATCAAGGATCTTGTGATTACTTCTCGCTTTGGCTATCGCTTGTCGGGTACTCGCAGTTCTTCCACTTCACTTCCTTTCTATGGAAATGCAACGCAAAGCCGTGATTATGTAGATCAGAGTGCATCTTCTTCTACCTCTATCTATTATCAATGGGAAAACTTTGCCAACTATATGAAGAAACTCGGCGACCATACCGTGAATGCCATGGTTGGTATGTCTTTCCAGGAATCTACCTACGATTACGTGCAGGGTGGTTTGCAGGCTAATGGTGAAGATGCTGTCAAGAAGAACAATCCATTGTTCTACTATCTGAATTTTGCATCCGCTTCTGCTACCAAGTCTGTAGGTGGTGAGAAAACTCGCTCAGCCAAGTATTCTTACTTTGGCCGTTTGAGTTACGATTATAAGAACCGTTATTATCTGCAGGCTTCCCTCCGTGCAGATGCTGCCGACTTATCTAAGCTTCCAGCTACCAACCGTTGGGGATATTTCCCAGCTGTGTCTGGAGGTTGGACCATTTCTGAGGAAAAGTTCTTCGAGCCTTTAAGAGATGTTGTGGCTAGTTTGAAATTGCGTGCCAGCTGGGGTCAGAATGGTAGCTTGGCTTCCTTGAGTGGCTATGCCTACAGCACCGATATGGCGCAGGGTAGCATTTATCCGTTAGTTTCTGGTAATAATTATACAACGTCTGTTAGTCCATCTAGTATGGGTAACGATAAACTGAAGTGGGAAACATCAGAGCAGACCGACTTGGGTATCGATGCGCTCCTCTTTGCTGGCAGAATGAACTTCAGCATGGACTATTTCGTGAAGAAGACCAAGGACTTGCTCGTGGGTGGTACCACTCCATCTCTGGTTATCGGCGGCACCACATCTCCTATCAATGCTGGTAACGTAAGCAACAAGGGATTCGAGTTTGAACTCGGTTGGAGAGACAACATCGGTGATTTCAGCTACAGTGTACGTGGCAACCTCGCTACCTTGAAGAACGAGGTTACTTATCTCGACCCATCCTTGACCCGTTTGCAGGGTACTACCTTTATGAATGTGCCTCTCACGTACTTCGAGAAGGGTTATCCTGTGTATTATTTCCGCGGCTATCAGTTTACAGGCATAGACTCAAAGACGGGCGATCCAACTTTTGCCGACCTGAACGATAGTGGTGATCTGACCGATGATGACAAGATGGACTTGGGCAGTGCCATTCCAGACTTCACCTATGGTATCACCTTGACCGCAGCTTACAAAGGTTTCGACTTGGCAGTATTTGGTTCCGGTGCATCAGGCAACAAGATATTCAACTGTATCAACCGTACCGACTTCCCTATGGTCAACAAGATGAAGGAACTCTTCTATGACGACCGTTGGACGGAGAGCAATCCTAATGGTAGCAAGCCACGTGCTGGTGCCAACAATATGGACAAGTATGCTACATCCAGCGCAATGGTATATGATGGATCTTATTTCAAGATTAAGCAGATTCAGTTGGGCTACAGCTTGCCGAGAACCCTTCTCAAGAAGGTGGCAATCAGCAATTTGCGCCTCTATGTATCTCTCGATGACTTCTTCACCATCACCAAGTACCCAGGCTTCGACCCTGAGGTTTCTACCAATAGTGTTGTGGGTATGGGTATCGACAAAGGCGGTTATCCAACCTCAAGAAAGGTAGTAATGGGCTTCAACTTGGAGTTCTAAGGTCTAGAGGGTTCATGTAACTAACATACATATTCTATATATAATAACATTAGGAAATTATGAAAAAGAATATCATATATAGTCTGCTTCTCGTTGTGGCAGTGTTATTTGCCGGTTGTGAAGACAGACTCGATATAGCAAAGCATGGCAATATGGGTGGTCAGGATGATTTCTACAAGACCAATGAGCAGACCGAGCAGGCGGTGGCTGCCATGTATAGCCGTGTGAAGGGATTGTATTATACTTGGTTCTTTACCAAGAATATGCTTTCGGATGATGCTTGGTGTGGCGGTGGTAGTCGTGGCGACAACAACTCATACGAGCAGTTGAATGAATATACCTTCGATTCTAGCAACGGCAATATCGAGGGCCTGTTCTCGGGTCTCTATGGTGTCATCTATCAGTCAAACCTCGTTATAGAGAAGGTGGCTAATGATACGGAAGTCAAGAAGCGTGCCATAGCCGAGGCTTATTTCTTCCGCGCCTGGGCTAACTTCGAGCTGGTTACCCTTTGGGGTACAGCTCCATTGGTAGATCATCTCTTGGCTACAGGTGAGTACCGCCAGCCAAACAGTACTCCAGAGGCGCTTTGGGCTGCTGTGGAGGCAGACTTGAAAGAGGCAATCGGCATGAATGCCTTGCCTTCCAAGAAGAACAAGGATGACCAGGAGACGGGTATGCGTGTTACCCAGGAGGTGGCAAAGGCTTATCTGGGCAAGGCTTATCTCTTCCAGAAAAAGTATCAGGAGGCTGCATCCGTACTCAATGAGGTGGTGGATTCCAAGAAGTACGACCTCTTCCGTGGCGACTATGATATGCAGTTTCATGCCGTCAACAACAACAACTGTGAGTCTATGCTCGAATTGCAGTGGCGTAACGACCAGGAGCAGACTTGGTCCCAGATGGACATGACCTTCCTGATGCAAGGATGGCGTACTGGCAATATGACGCTCGAAGGCAAGGCTGCCGACGAAGTGGCTCAGGGAACCTACGGCTTCTTGAATCCTCGCAAGTCTCTCTATGAGGCATTTGTAAAAGCAGAGGGCGAGAATGGATACCGTTTGCAGAAGACCCTGCTCAACAGTGATCAGATGACAGCATACGGTGTGAAGTTGAATCCTGGACAGAACATCTATGGATGTGAAGGATACCTCTTCTTCAAGAACCGCATATTGAAGAGTGACAACATCATGGATGCCTCCTACTTCCAGGGATTTCAATATACCGACCGAAAAATTATGCGTTATGCCGAAGTTCTCCTTCTGGCTGCCGAGGCAAACCTGGAGGCTGGCAACACAGACGTAGCGCTGAAAGACATCAATGAGATTCGTATTCGCGCCAAGGAAACTCCATTGATTAGCGTTACCTTGGACGATATCAAGATGGAGAAGCGCTTGGAACTCTGCCTGGAAAGTACCCGATTCCAGGACTTGGTACGTTGGGGTGATGCCAAGAAAGCCTTGGCTTCACAGGGTAAGGAAATTCCTAACTATTCTTCCAAGGGCGTAAGTTGGGATTTCTCCAATTCTACTTTCGGATTCCAAGACAAGCACATGTTGCTTCCTATTCCTTTGAAGGAAAGAGAATTGAATCCTAATATCCAGCAGAATACGGGATGGTAATCTTCTAATTAACTGATATTTAAATGATATTGATATGAAAAAATATATAGGTTCAATATTAAGTCTGTTTATTGCAGGGCTGTGTTTCACAGCCTGCGATAACGATGCTCTTGATGGTATGCAGGGAGTATATGCAGATATGCAGAATTATACATCGCAAGAGGCTACCGTGCAGCCTACCACTAAGTTAAAGAAAGGCGTGAAGGCGCTCAATGTAGATATAAAAGATGTAAAGGGAACTGTCATTCAGGTTAGTTTTGGTAGTACCGAGTGGATTCTTCCCGCTGCCTCTTATACCGTAGCTGAGACCGTGGCTAACAAAACTTGTGTGGTCAAGGTGAATGGTGAGGCAATGAAGAGTGGTGACATCGACGTATCTCTTATCGGGGGCAAGTATTACTTGAACGGTTTGTTTGCCAATGCCGCCGGTCAGCGAGTGAAGTTGAATTATGTAGGAGAGCTTGCCTTCGTTGTGGGACAGGATGACCCAGAGGCATCGGGCTATACTCTTACTATCGCTCCAAATCAGATTGTCGATTGGTCAACGGGTGCTCCTGTCGTCGTGAATCCTAATGCTACCAAGTATATCATCTCTATCAACAATCCAGCAGGTCAGCCTGCTGCTTGTCTGGAAGCCGTGAATGCCAATCAGCTCGGTCATACAGACTTGGCTGGTGAATATACCATTCAAGGGAATGCTTCAGAGCCTTGGTTGATGGGCAATGGTTATGCTTTCCCTCAATACGGTTTCATGGGTGGTAGTTACTTCGTGGATGAGGCTGGTGTCGCACAATACATCACGGCAGGTAAGATCATCATCTCTACCGTTAAGGATGCAGAGGGACAGGACTTATTCTCATTCGAGGGCGCTGACCTTGAAACCCAGAGTGGTGTAGATGGAGCGGCTGGTAAAGGATCATTTAAGATTAAGTTTGCTGCCATCGCCAAGTAAAGCCTTGAATAGGCAGGTAGATACCTTTACTCAAGCAATAGTTTTTGAATAATCAACAGTTGTTGAAAAAGATAATAGAGTTTGGTTAATTAATATAAAAAGTAAAACGTTATATCCAATGAAAAGATTTTCGATATTAGCAATAACATTGTGTGCGATTGGTGGATCTGCCTTCGGACAGCAAGCCTTGTTCGGAGGACAGATGCCTCTATCTCCTGAGATTCATGCAGACAAGACCGTTACTTTCCGCTGCATGGCACCAGAGGCACATAAAGTACAGATAACAGGTGACTTCTTGCCAACCAAGAAAGTTGATACCCCGATGGGTAAGTATGATATGCCTGGAGTAGCCGATTTGAAGAAGGATGAGAAGGGTGTGTGGTCATTTACAACCACTGCTCCTTTGGCACCAGAGCTTTATAGCTATACAATGATGGTGGATGGCGCCAGTGTTACCGACCATCTCAACGTCTATACCGTGCGTGACATCGCCAACGTTTCCAACTATTTCTTGATAGGCGGAGGAAAGGCAGATCTCTACAAGGTCAACAAGGTAGCGCATGGAACCGTATCAAAGGTCTGGTATGATGATGCCAAAGCTGGCCTTACTCGCCGTATGACAGTATATACTCCTGCAGGTTACGAGACCAGCAAGCAGAAATATCCTGTGCTTTATCTCTTGCATGGCATCGGTGGCGACGAGGAAGCGTGGATGGATTTGGGACGTGCTTCGCAAATTCTCGATAACCTCATTGCGCAAGGCAAGGCGAAGCCAATGATCGTCGTCATGACCAATGGCAATATCTCTCAGGAGGCAGCTCCAGGACAGACTTCGGATAATCTGATAGTTCCTACATTGGGATTGCCTAAGACCATGGAGGGCTCTTTCGAGGTATCTTTCCCTGAGGTAGTGAAGTTCATAGATAGTCGCTATCGTACCATCGCCAGTGCTCAAGGTCGTGCCATAGCAGGTCTTTCGATGGGTGGTTTTCACTCGCTCTATATTTCTATCAACAATCCTAAAACCTTTGGTTATGTAGGTTTATTCTCCGCAGCCATCGGCAAGGAGCAGAGGAGCGATGGAGCCAATGAGTATATCTACGACAATCTGGATGATAAGTTGGCTAACCTCTTTGCTGCCAAGCCAAAACTCTTCTGGATAGGCATAGGTAATTCCGATTTCCTCTATAAGGACAACAACGCTTTTCGAAAGAAACTGGATAGCAAGGGATACAAATATACCTATATGGAAACTGATGGGGGACATATTTGGCGAAATTGGAGAATCTATCTCACTGAATTTGCCCAAAAAATATTCGAATAATTAGCTGGAAGGTCTTCTAAATCTTAGGAGACCTTCTATAGAATGAGACTAACAATTATTAAAATTAGATAACAATGAAGAAAATTACATTCTTGGCAACTGCCTTGCTGATGAGTCTTGGCAGTTTTGCCCAACAGGCTTTGTTTGACAATGCTCCTGTTATCTCACCCGAGGTGAATGCCAACCATACCGTAACATTCCGCTTGAAGGCTCCTAATGCCCAAAAGGTGCAGGTTACTGGTGATTTCTTGGCACCGAAAACCATTGATACACCATTGGGAAAGTATGATGCTCCTGGAGTAGCTGATATGAAAAAAGATGAAAAGGGTGTTTGGACTTTTACCAGCCAATTGCTTTCCCCTGAGTTGTATTCTTACAATTTTCTTTTGGATGGAGTGAAGATCGTTGACCCGGGAAGCGTGTATATCACTCGTGATATTACCTCAGAAACCAATATATTCATTCTTTCAGACAAGAAAGGTGATTGTGGTGATCTCTATACCGTTAACGAAGTGCCTCACGGAAATGTATCTAAGGTATGGTATGATAGTCCTACACTCAAGATGCAGCGCCGTATGACGGTCTATACTCCAGCAGGTTATGACAAGGGCAAGGATTATCCTGTACTCTATCTGCTCCATGGCGCTGGTGGCGATGAGGATGCTTGGACTACTTTAGGTCGTGCACAGCATATTCTTGATAATTTGATTGCCACAGGTAAGGCTAAGCCTATGGTCGTGGTGATGACCAATGGCAATCCTAATTGCCAGGCTGCTCCAGGTGAGTGGTCGGCAGGTCAATATATTCCTTCTTTCTATGGCTATCAAGGTGCTAAGCCAGCTGCCACCATGGATGAGAGTTTCCCTGATGTGATGAATTATGTGGAGAGCCATTACAAGGTTGCTAAGGACAAGGCTCATCGTGCCATCTGTGGACTCTCTATGGGAGGTGGTCATTCTTTCGATATCTCTCGTCGTTTCCCTACCAAGTTTGATTACATCGGGCTCTTCTCTGCAGGTTTGCATGTGAGTACTACTGGCGATTTCCGTAATGACTTCTACAAGCAGTTGCAGGGGAATGAGGAGGCTAAGACACAGTTGGCTACTCTGTTTAAGAACAAGCCAAAGTTATATTGGATTGGTATGGGCAAGACCGATTTCCTCTACAAGAGCAGTGCAGACTTGCGTCGCTACTTCGATGAGAAGGGGTATAAATATACCTATTTGGAGACGGAGGGTGGACACATCTGGCGTAATTGGCGTGTGTATCTTACAGAGTTCGCACAGAAGATTTTCAAATGATAAAATAAGTTTTTCAAGTAATAGCTTAATAAAATATTTTTTTTTAACAAGGTATAGACAATGATAAAACAATTATTAGTTTCTTCATGTGTGCTTTTTTCTGCGACTTTCGTAGTGCAAGCACAGAATCCGAAGTTGGGTGTGTCTCCTATTCAGGATGTCATCAATGCGATGACTCTCGATGAGAAGATTCAGTTGGTGGTAGGTTCTACGGGTAAGTATGAGAGCCAGATGGAGGCTACCATTGGTAACCAAGGTCAGTTGGTACAGGGTGCCGCAGGTCAGGTGAATGGTATTGAGCGTCTGGGCATTCCTGCTACGGTTGTAGCCGATGGTCCTGCTGGTCTTCGCATCGACCCTAAGCGCAAGAATACCGACAAGACATTCTACTGTACCCACTTCCCTGTGGCTACTGTGATGAGCTCTACCTGGAACAAAGACTTGGTGTATTCCGTAGGTACCTCTATGGGAGACGAGGTGAAGCATTATGGCGTAGATGTCTTGTTGGCACCTGCTACCAATATTATGCGTAATCCTCTTTGTGGTCGTAACTTTGAGTATTATTCAGAAGACCCATTGTTGGCTGGTACCATTTGTGCTGCTATGGTGAATGGTATCGAGAGCAACGATGTCGGTACTTCGTTGAAGCACTTCGCACTGAACAACCAGGAGACCAATCGTACTCGTAACAATGTTATCGGTAATCCACGTACTTTCCGTGAGATTTACTTGAAACCTTTCGAAATCGTTATCAAGGAGGCTCAGCCTTGGACAGTGATGACTTCTTACAATCTCATCAATGGTACGATGTCTAGTGAGCGTTGTGACTTGATAACAGAGATTCTTCGCCATGAGTGGGGATTCAAGGGTATGGTGATGACCGACTGGTTTGGTGGTCTTAGCGCAGCTGCCCAGATGGAAGCGGGTAACGACCTGTTGATGCCTGGTAAGGCAGACCAGGTGAAGGAGATTCGCAAGGCTGTGCTCAATGGTCGCCTGTCTATGGAAATCCTCGACCGCAATGTGCGCCATATCTTGGAGTATATCATGCAGACTCCTCGTTTCAAGCAGTATGTTGCCGACAACAACCCTGATTTGAAGGGACATGCTTTGGTGGCTCGCAATGCCGCTACCGAGGGAATGGTGTTATTGAAGAATAACAAGAATGTATTGCCACTCGATCAGAAGATTAAGAACATCGCTCTCTTCGGCAATACTTCTTATGATTTCATAGCTGGTGGTACTGGTTCTGGCAATGTTAACCATGCTTATGTGGTAAGTTTGTTGGATGGTTTGAAGAATGCTGGCTATCAGGTGGATGGCGATATCCATAAGTCATACATAGAGTATGCTCCAAAGGCAAAGGCGAACTTGCCAAAGCCAAAGAATCCTTTGGAGGCTTTCTTGCCTGGTCACTTCATCCCTGAGATGAGCCTTGCTGAATTGAATATGTCTGCTGCCGTCAAAAACAACGATATGGCAATCATCACTATTGGTAAGTCGTCTGGTGAGTTCTTGGATCGAAAGATTTCTGATAGCTTCAATCTCACCAAGGAGGAGAAGGATATGATTTCTGGCGTTTGCAACGCTTTCCATAAGGCAGGTAAGAAGGTGGTTGTCATCTTGAATGTATGTGGCGTTGTTGAGACCAAGAGTTGGATTGGTGGTCCTGATGCTGTATTGTTGTCTTGGTTGCCTGGTCAGGAGGGTGGTAACTGTGTTGCTGACATCTTGGCGGGTAAGGAGAATCCTTCTGGTCGTCTTCCTATGACATGGCCTGTAAGTTATAACGATGTTCCTTCTAAGGCTGATTTCCCTAACCCTGAGACTGTCAAGGTTGATGATGTGCTTGGTATGTTTATGGGCAAGGGCATCGGTAGCAAGGGTAACGTGAAGAATGTGGATTACACCGAGTATAATGATGGTGTTTATGTAGGTTATCGTTATTACCAGACTAAGAATGTGCCTGTATCTTTTCCTTTTGGTTATGGTATGAGCTATACTACCTTTAAGTATGGAAAACCTGTGGTAACGAAGGATGCACAGGGCAATATCAAGGTCCTGGTGACTGTGAAGAATGCTGGTAAGGTAGCTGGTAAGGAAGTTGTTCAGGTATATGTGGCAGCTCCTGGCAAGGATATGGATAAACCAACCAGGGAACTTCGTGGTTTCGCCAAGACTAAGAATTTGCAGCCTGGTGAGTCGGAGACAGTTTCTATCGATATCCCATACAAGAATTTGGCTTCTTTCAATGAGATTGATAGTCAGTGGCAGGTTGAGGCTGGTGATTACAAGGTGATGGTGGCAAAGAATGCTGCTGATCTCAAGCCTCTCACCACCGTGATTACTGAGGAAGCTGGTGTAACCGAGAAGGTTCGCCCTTGCTTGCTCAAGGAAGTAAAGTAGTTCTATCAAAGATAAAGCTCAAAAATAAAAGAGCTTGATGGTAATAAAGAGTAATAAAGAGTTTAATAAGATATAAAAAGAGGGTGCGCTATCAACTGACGGCGCACCCTCTTTTTATATTTTATGGATATTTCTAAAAGTCTCTTCTCTTATATAATCCAGAGATGGAAGCCCTTCTGTTCCAGGGCACTCTTGATTTCCTTGACGTGTTCCTCGTCGCGGGTCTCCATGGTGACACGGAGTACGCAGGCATTCACCTTGTTGCGGTTGGCAGAACGGTCGTGATGAACTCCCGTGATGTTGCCGCCCAGGCTTGCGATGACGGAGGCTACCTCTACCAGCTCGCCCGGCTTGTCGTCCAGCTCCATCTCGATGGTGCAGAGACGTCCACTCTTTACCAATCCTCGGTTGATGACACGGTTGAGGATGGTTACGTCGATGTTACCGCCGCTTACTACGCAGATGGTCTTCTTGCCCTTCACCGGTACCTTGTTGTACATCACGGCAGCCACACTGGCTGCTCCGGCACCTTCTGCCACCATCTTCTCGCTCTCGAGGAGCTTCAGGATGGCTGCGCAGATCTCGTCCTCGCTTACGGTGACGATTTCATCCACATAGTTGGAGCAGGTTGCGAAGGTAATCTTTCCCGGTTCCTTCACGGCGATGCCGTCGGCTACGGTTGCCACAGATGGCAGCTTCTCCTGCTTGTGGTCGTGGAGGCTCTGAACCATGCTGGCTGCTCCCTCTGCCTGGACTCCATAGACCTTGACGTTAGGATTGAGCGACTTGATGGCGAAAGCGACTCCCGAAATCAGTCCGCCGCCACCTACCGGCACTACCACAGCTTCTACATCAGGCAGCTGGTCGAGGATTTCCAGTCCGATGGTTCCCTGTCCGGCAATCACCTTTTCGTCATCGAAAGGATGCACGAAGGTATAGCCGTGCTCATCCTTCAGCTGCAGTGCCTTCTGGTAAGCGTCATCATAGACGCCCGGAACCAGGCAGACCTCTGCACCCAGACGCTTGGTAGCCTCTACCTTGGAGATAGGGGCACCCTCGGGCAGACAGATGAGGCTTTTCACTCCCATGGCGGTAGCGCCGAGAGCCACACCCTGTGCGTGGTTGCCTGCCGAACAGGCAATCACACCCTTCTCCTTCTCTTCCTGAGAGAGTTGGGAAATCTTATAGTATGCACCTCGAATCTTGAACGACCCCGTCTTCTGGAGGCATTCCGGTTTCAGATAAACATCACTATCTGGGTTGATTCTCGGTGTGTGAACCAGCTCAGTTTTTCTAATCACGTGGCTCAGCACGAAGCGGGCCTTGTAGAAATCGTCAAGTTGTAACATAATCGTTGATATGCTTTAATTCTGTTATCTGCCAGGATGATAGTTCCTGAGTGATTTTTGACTGCAAAGGTACTCTAAAAGGAAGAAAACACAAAATATTTCAATTTAATTTTTGTTATTCCCCTCAAGTTTCCTTAGTGGTTGGAGTAAGTATGTGGGAGCGATGGCCTGCTACATGCCGAAGTGCTCCAGCGCCGCAGCTACGCCGTCTTCCTCATTCGAGAGGGTGATGTAGTCGGCATCGGCTCTTACTTCCGGGGCAGCATTCGCCATGGCTACTCCCATGCCTGCAAGCTTGAGCATGCTCAGGTCGTTGTAGCCGTCGCCGAAGGCTATCATATCGGCAGGGGTGAGATTGATCTTCGCGAGGAGTCTTCTCAGCGACTGCGCCTTGTCGATTCCCTTAGGCACCAGTTCGAGGAAGAATGGGGCAGATCGGAAGACATCCATCTTATCGCCCACCACATCCAGCAGTTCCTGTTCAGCCTTGAGCATATCCGATGGGTCGCCCGTCATGAGGAGCTTGGTAGGATGAGGCTCCAGTGCTTCGAGCAGATTCTCTACCTTGCGGATGTTCATCTTGTTGATGCGCGATTCTTCCTTCACATACTGATCGTCTGGCATTTCGGTGATGATTTCATTGCCGGCGTATCCCAGCAGGGCATGGCTCTTCTCTCGTGCGTACTTATATAATACAGGGATTACCTCATCTGGCAGAAACTGGGTAAAGAGTTTCTCGCCGGTCTGGGCATTCACGATGTTGCCACCATTATAGGAGAGGATATAGCCCCCTCGCTTCTGC
Source organism: Segatella sinensis (assembly GCF_040095255.1). NCBI lineage: Bacteria > Pseudomonadati > Bacteroidota > Bacteroidia > Bacteroidales > Prevotellaceae > Segatella > Segatella sinensis. The sequence continues at coordinate 20,164 of NZ_JBBNGE010000041.1, forward strand.
AGTTCCAGGCATTCTGCCACCGGCTCGATGCCGTAGGTAGGGCGACCGGATGCAAGGATGATGACGGCTCCCTGGCTGGCAGCCTGGAGCAGCGCTTCGCGGGTTTTCGGGGTAACCACCTTCTCGTGGTTGGTCAGGGTGCCATCCAGGTCGAGTGCGATGGCACGGTAAGGAATCTGTCTTGCTTTTTCCATTGTTCTATGTGATTCTTTGTTTTTTATGCGTGCAAAGATACAATAATATTTTGAAAAATGGGACGTAAAGTGTATTTTTGCTAATTTTGTTCCCCAAAAGGTGGTCATTTGAACGAAATGACTCTGTTTTTATCAGTGCTAAATGGTTTTTGAACGATAAGCACCTATCTTTTGTTGTTTGACATACACTATATTAGAAAATTATTGTTATCTTTGCACCGCAAATCATATAACAATAATAAATTTTAAACCTATCAATATGAAGAGATTAATTTCAGCAGTATTGCTTTCTGCTGCCGTGGCAATGCCAACAATGGCGCAGAAGCAGAAGACATTGGGCAATGGCTATCCATTCACTCAAGTACCATTCACCAGTGTGAAGATTTCACAGAATACTTTCTGGGGTGCCCGTCTGAAGGCTGCCCGAGAGGTAACCGTGCCATTGGCTTTCAGCAAGTGTGAGAGCGAGCACCGTTACAAGAACTTCGAGATGGCTGCCTATACCCTTCAGCATCCTAACCACCCGGGCTTGGAAACCAAGGAGTGGGATGTAAGCAAGTTCATGGGCTTCTCTTTCGATGATACCGATGTTTATAAGACCATCGAAGGCGCCAGCTACATCCTCCAGACTTATCCGAACAAGAAGTTGAAGGCTTACATCGACAGCGTGCTCGATGTAGTAGCTGCTGCTCAGGAGCCAGATGGCTATCTCTATACCGCCCGTACCATCAACCCAAAGCATCCACACCAGTGGTCGGGAAATAAGCGTTGGGTCAAGGACGAGGAGGCGAGCCACGAGCTTTACAACCTCGGTCACATGGTAGATGCAGCCTGTGCTCACTATCAGGCTACGGGTAGCACCAAGTTCCTGAACATCGCCAAGCGCTATGCCGATTGTGTGGTAAAGGAGGTGGGACCTAAGCCAGGACAGGTTACCATCGTTCCGGGACATCAGATTGCAGAGATGGCTTTGGCTCGTCTCTATACCCTGACCGGTGAGAAGAAGTATCTGGATGAGGCTAAGTATCTGCTCGACTATCGTGGCAAGACTCATATCCGCAACCCATATTCTCAGAGTCAGGCTCCTATCCTGGAGCAGAAAGAGGCGGTAGGTCATGCGGTTCGTGCCGGATATATGTATGCCGGTATTGCCGATGTGGCTGCCCTGACCAAGGATTCTGCCTATATGAAGGTGATCGACCGCATTTTTGAAAACATCGTTGGCAAGAAATACTATCTTACAGGTGGTGTAGGTGCCCGCCATGCCGGTGAGGCATTCGGTGATAACTATGAGTTGCCAAACATGACTGCCTACAACGAGACCTGTGCAGCCATTTCTATGGTTTACCTCTTCGAGCGCATGTTCCTGCTTCACGGCGAGAGCAAGTATATCGACTGCATGGAGCGTACCTTATATAATGGTGTCATCTCGGGTATGAGCATGGATGGTGGCAGATTCTTCTATCCAAACCCATTGTCAAGCGACGGCAAGTATGCCTTCAATGCCGATGGCAACACCACCCGCCAGCCTTGGTTCGGATGTGCCTGCTGCCCAAGTAACTTGTGCCGCTTCATCCCTTCTGTTCCAGGTTATCTCTATGGCGTGAAGGACAACAATATCTATGTAAATCTCTTTGCCGGCAATACATCTACCATCAAGGTGAATGGCAAGGATGTGGTTCTGGAGGAGACTACCGAGTATCCTTGGAACGGCGATATCAAGATTGCTGTGAAGAAGAGCGGCGTAAAGAATGCCAACCTCCTGGTCCGTATTCCTGGATGGGTTCGCAACCAGGTGGTGCCTAGCGATCTTTACAAGTATAGCGATGCCGAGAAGCCTGCTTATAGTGTAACCGTAAACGGCAAGGCTGTAGAGGCTGACCTCGATGCCAACAAGGGTTATCTGCCTGTCAAGAACATCCAGAAGGGCGATGTCATCCGCATCCACTTCGATATGCCGGTACGTACAGTAGTTGCTAATGGCAAGGTAGCAGATGATAATGGTAAGGTTGCCGTAGAGCGTGGACCTTTGGTATATTGCGCTGAGGCTGTGGATAATCAGAACGAACCTGTGCTCCGTGCCGTCATGGCCAAGAAGCCTGCATTCTCGCTGGTAGATAACTACAGCATCGAGAATACAGAGACCAAGGGCGCTCCAGCCTTCTCGGTAAAGGCTATCCAGACCTCTTCTCAGGTGCTCGACCAGGCTGCTGATGGCACCGTTTCTGTCAAGAACCAGAAGCTCACCCTGATTCCTTACTATGCCTGGAATCATCGTGGTGCCAACCAGATGAATGTCTGGTTCTATCAGAACTTGAATGCTTTGGATAAATAATAAATAGTTTTTTAAATCAAAAAGAGGGTGCGTCATAGACTTATGATACACCCTCTCTATATTTTATTTATAGCAAGGGTGTCATATATATTGGCACCAATAAGGTCTGTCCATCTTTTTTAAAATCTTTCGTATATAATAGGTATCTTTTGTCGATTCTATCAGAGAACTTCAGACAAAACTCATCTAGCGACTTGTGACTGTTATATCCTGACGATTTCACTTCTATCGGATAAATCTTCTTGCCACGAGATAGCAAGAAATCTATCTCGTAGTTCTTGTGGCTTGTTGCATGGGGAAATGTGTAATAGAACAGTTTGTTTCCTGATGCGGTAAGCATTTGGGCAACGAGATTCTCATAGGCATATCCCATATCGCTACTCAGTTTATCGCTCAACAACTTTTCGTAAATGGTGTTCTCTGTGTAGTCTTTATCCCAAAAAGCAAGTGTGACGAATAGACCTGTGTCTCCAACAAACATTTTATAGTAGTCTTCGTCACTGTGTAATGAAAAACCGACATTGGGATCATTTGCGTGGTAGGCGAAATTGACCACCATGCTGTCTTTCATGTCTGCCAAGACTCCCATAAGGTTCTTTCTGCCTGCATCATCTAATACGCTTGCTACCTGGTATCTGGCTGAATTTTTGTTTAATTCGGAAGGAATGTTCTCGAATAACTTGGCAGCTCTCCCAGTTTTGTCAATCTTTCTGAAGTCGTCAAGATAAAGTTCTATGATTTCTCGTTTTACGGCATCTGTTTTGCTCAGATTGTTGGTGTCTAAGTACTCGTTTACGGCTTGTGGCATTCCGCCTACGAGCATATATAGACGAAGGTTGCGCATAGCTTCTCGATGCGCTGCTCCCAATGGAACTTTTGCATCGAAAAACTGCTTGAGTAGGGGAAATGTAGCAGTATCGCCCATTGCCCATCGAAATTCCTCGTAGTCCATCGGATAGAGATCCAAACGTGTCTCTTCGCTTGGAATCAAAATGTTTTCTACATTCTTTTTGATGCTGATAAGAGAGCCTGTCTCTATGTAGTCGTATCTTCCGTCTGCTACTAGGTATTTGATGGCTTGCCGGGCTTGTGGGCACATTTGTACTTCATCGAAAATGATGGCTGATTTGCGTGGCTCCAAGATTACTTGGTAGATTGATTGGAGGCGCAAAAATATGTAGTTCAAGTCCATGAGGTTGTCAAACAGCTGTTTCACTTCCTTAGATGCTTGTACGAAATCTATAAGGATATAGCTTTTGTATTCATTTTCTGCGAAAGCTTTGGCTACTGTTGACTTTCCTACACGGCGTGCTCCTTTGAGCAAGAGGGCTGTGCTACCATTTCTCTCTCGCTTCCATTCGAGCATTTTGTCGTATACTTTTCTTTTAAATATTCTTTTTCTCATAACTTGCTGGTTTTGAGCGCAAAGATACATATAAGTTCCAAATTCCCCAAATGTTTTTTGTTAAAATGTTCCAAATCCCCCAAATGTTTTTTCCTAAAATGTTCCAAATCCCCCAAATGTTTGACCCATAAATAATGCTTTTTCGCACCCTCATCTTGTTAATATAGGTTAATCCCATTAAGAAAAACACTTCTTTTCCGTTTATGTTGTAGTTTTGAATAAATAAAGCAAAAGAGAGCTAATGACAGAGAATGAATTCATCCATATCGTTCCGCAGTTGCGGCAGATAACCTTGCAGATCAGTCAAGGTTATGGTGTTGGCTGCGATGAGGCTGAGGATATAGCACAGGATGCGATGCTCAAGCTCTGGGCCATCAAGGATGATATTCAGTCTGCTGCTCATGCCAAAGGTTCGATGGGTTGCATCGCCAAGCATCTTTGCATCGACTTCTTTCGCAAGCGGAAGATGATTTCGATAGATGCCCAGCCTTTCGATAAGTCGCCTAGCCACTATGCGCCGCCCGATGTGGAAGTGGAAAACTCGGAGAACGAGCTGTGGCTGCAAAAACGCCTCAAGACTCTGCCCTCCAACCAATATGAGGTGCTTTATCTGCGACAGGTAGAGAAGAAAAGCTTTGAGGAAATAGCGCAAATCGTGGGCATCACCACAGAATCTGTATCCGTGTTGCTTTCGAGGGCAAGAAAGCAGATGTTGCAGGAAATCAGAAAAAGATGTCGATAGCCCTTATATATAAATAGGTATAATCAATAAAGGAGGAAACTGGATATGAACGAAAAAGAAAAGGACATACGACTGTTGCTCGACCGATTTATGGCTGGTGAGACTTCTTTGGAAGAGGAGGCTCTACTAGGGGAGTGGTTTCGTCAGCATCCCGATGTGAGCGATGACTTGAAGGAATATCAGCTGATGTTTGGATATTTCGATGAGGGGATGCCCCTCGACTATGAGGCAGAGAATCATGTAGAAGATGCTCATCCGAAGACTAAGGCACGAATGCGTCGCCTATGGTTGCCGATAGGTATGGCTGCATCCATCGCCCTGCTCTTTGTGCTTGCCATTCCTCGGATAGGGCAACAGCCTGGGCATCAGGATGATTCGAAGATGACTCAACTCGATGGCAGAACGACTCAGGAGGATGTTGATTCTGCTGTTGTCCACGAGGAGAAATCGACAGATGCCAATCTTTCCATGCCTGAAAAGATAAAAAAGTCGGGTGATTCCGTATCTCCCAAGACAAGGAAGCACAAGCAGAGGCAATATCGTCAGCATCTGTTTGCTCCTGCTCCTCCAAAGCTTTGGATAGCTCAGAATATTGCTACCGATTCTTTGTTGACAGAGCCGGAAAAGCTTGCCGATGCGCATCTCCGGGAGATGGAGGCACAGCAGAACGAAATGTTCTTCAAACTTTATCTCGTCGATGCTCTTCAGACCCAGTCGCTCAATGCCGAAATTGCCAGTGCCTCGTTCGAAAGCGAGGAGAATGTGCATGATGAGGACTATGTGAGTGGTGACCAAGAGGTTTATTAACAAGAAACAATTAAAAAGAAGAAGAATATGAAAACAACTTTTAAATTAGCATTTGTGGCTTGCCTGATGATGCTCTCTTTGGCTTGCCATGCCCAGAAGCCTATACCGGCTATCGACCAGGCTTTTGATAAATTCGTACAGGATTTGTCGCAAGACGACCTCGTTACTTCTTCCACGATGAATACCTATAATATAGGTATGATGAAGGGATTTGAGTTCGCCGTTCCCGGAAAGAAGCAGAAAATGGTAGATACCTTTCATAAGGCTTTGTTGAGCAATAGTCGCCTCGCTTATATCAGTTTTACCAAGAAAGCGGGTTCTGCCAGCATTGAGACGAATCGGGTGGGATATGGCAATAACAATTCCGCAACCTACTTGTTTGGTGCTCACAAGGACCGCAACTATAACCTGCAGTATATCCGTGACTGCAAGGATTCTACCATGCGATATGTTTATGCCTTGGTATGGTATCCAGGAAAGAATGATGTGGTATTGGGTAGTGTCTATAAGTTTTACTCCAAGGATCCGCAAACCTATAAGACCTCATTATCTTATAAGATGAAAGCAGATCAGGGTTTGGATTCTCTTGTTTTTCTGGGCAACATCAGGTATAACAAAAATCTGGTTCGCAGTTATGACTTGGATATGACTCCTCCAAAGGATGCGGCAGAGTTTATCATGCAACTCAACACGCTCCGTGCTGCCTTTAAGAATGCCAGAGACCAATACCCTTATTTGGGAAATCAGGTAACTCGACGTACCCTCCAGACGGGTGTAGCCAACAAGATTGTCAAGCTCTGTAAGGGGTATGCTAAGTTGCTGAATGCTGACGAGAAGAAATTCTGCGCTACTTCGCTGAATGGGATGAAGAAGGATACAGACGATGAATATCTGCAGAGCCTTCTGGAACTAACTGCCAATTCTTTGAGGAAGTAGTAAGTCCTGGAGGTATAAACTGAGGAAAAAGTGAAACTCTCTCTCTTAAAATACCGGTTCGTGGAAACGAGGTAAGAATAAAGCCTTCTATCGTCAGATTGCCGTTGCAATCGATGATAGAAGGCTTCTTATTTAATAACTAAAAATTAATCCCATTCAGGATTCTGCTTCAAGACACCCTGTGACAAGTCGATTTCCTTTAGAGGAATAGCCCACAGGTAATCGCGGTTAGGATTGAACTTGCGAGTCTCTATCAGAATCTTCTTTCCGTCAGGATCGATGCCATATACAGGCTTGGTAACATCCTTCTCTGTTGTCCTGTAGCTGCGGGTATCGAAGAGATGGATTCCCTCGAATGCCAATTCCAGACGGCGCTCCAGGCGGATGGCATCGCGCATCTGATCCTTGCTGAGACCCTCTTCCAAACCAGGAAGGTTCACACGCTGGCGAATCTGGTTCACTGCATCATAAACCTTGGCATCTGGAGCAGAAAGGTTCTCATTGCGTGCCTCGGCATAAGTGAGCAGCACCTCTGCATAGCGGATGTAGATGAAGTTGGTCCAGTCGTAATTCTGGATTCCATAGTTGTCTGGATTGATGTACTTGCGCATGCTGTATCCGGTACGGGTATGGCTGCCGTCACCCATATACTTGTTGTTGAATGTCATCGGACCACAGGTGGTTCCTGGCCAGAAGATAGAGTAAGCCAATCGTGGATCGCGGTTCTCGAATGGCTTGGCCGGGTTGTAGAGTGGAGACTCTGCGATAGACTTACCATCGGTACATGGATAAGCATCCACCATATCCTGGGTAGGTGACAAAGCCTCCCAACCACCAAAGTCGCAAGGTGAGAAGAACAGACCAATCACGCTACCCTCGTTGCCATCCTTTGGATTCTCGACATACTCACGGTCGAAGAGAATCTCGTTGCAGGTTTCTGCTACAGGCTGGAACAGGTCGCCGTAGTTAGGGTACAGACCAAACTTGCCAGTCTGCATCACCTGTTCGGCTGCAGCTTCAGCCACATCATACTTGTGGTTGTAGAAAGCCATACGGGCTTTCAGGGCGTAGCAAGCACCGGCACTAGCCTTGCCATGGTCGGCAGCAGTACGGATTACCGGCAGGTTAGGAGCCGCCTTATCCAGGAGCTTCACAACATATTCGTAGGTCTCTTCAGCAGAACTGCGGGCTGGAAGTGGCTCGTTCAACTGCAGCGGATGATCCAGGATAGGCACGCCGCCCATATACTTCCACAGGTTGTGATAAGCGAAAGCCTCGAGGAACTGCACCTCGGCAGTAAGCTGCGCCTTTGCCTTCTCGCTCATGGAAACTTCTCCGATGTGCTCGTAGAATATCTGGCAGCGGCGGATGGTCTCGTAAGCTGCCTGCCAGAGCTGCAGGAAGTGAGGGTTGCTCGATACGGCTGTACCGGCTGACAAGACTCCCTGCTCTGCACCTACGTGAACCGGGATGGCATTGTCTGTATAGCAGTCGGTCATGATAGTATGGTTCTCCGGCTCTATCAGATAGAGGTAGATACCTGTTGCATATTTGTTTGCATCATCCGCAGTCTTCCAGAAAGATACGTCAGACAGCTGGTCTTTTGGGTTTCTCTCCAGGAAGCTATCGTTGCAAGAACTCAATCCCAGACCGCAGGCAAGGATCAGTCCACTCAAAAAATGATATTTCAATTTCATAATCTACTCGTTTTTAAAAGGTTACATTAACTCCGAATGAATAGTTTCTTGTAAGAGGATAGTAGTTGCCTGATACTGCCTCTGGATCTACGCCGTCGAAGCTGGTGATGGTAAACAGGTTGTCGATACTACTGTATATTCTCAATCGGCTAATGCCATATTTAGATGTCAGCTGCTTAGGAAGGGTATAACCCACCTGCAGGTTTCTCAACTTGGCATAAGATGCATCCTGAACCCAGAAGCTGGAAGTTACTCGGTTCTGAGAATCCTTCATTGACAAGCGTGGGTAAGCGGCATTCGGATTAGGATTGCTCTCGGTCCAGCGGTTCATGTGAATATCGGTCACCTTACCGCCATTGTAGAATGCATATCTGATTTCTGGCACTGGCATACCCTTTACGTCGGCTGCACCCTGGAGCAAGGCACTCATATCGAAGTCCTTGTACTGAACAGAGAAGTTCAGACCGAAGTTGATCTTTGGGAAGTAAGAACCCAATACCTTACGGTCGCGGCTATCTACTGAGCCGGAATCGTCCAGGTCACGATACTTCAAATCACCAGGCATTGGAGCTCCGGTAGCCTGAGAAACATGATTCTTCACGTCGGCTTCATCCTTGAAGATGCCATCGCATACGTAGCCATAGTAAGCCCACAAAGGATCACCTACCGACTGGCCTGGAGTGTCACCACCCTTCAGGTCGAGAATCTTGGTGGATACACGGCTGAAGTTGGCGCCTACATTGTAGGTCCAGTCACCGATGCGGTTGTTATGACCTACCTGCACTTCGAAACCGGAGTTGCGAACCTTTCCGGCATTCTGCATTGGAGCACCTACACCCAGTGTATAAGGGATAGGCAACTGCAGGAGGATGTCGCGGGTTTCCTTATGGAAATAGTCGAAGCCGAAGGTGAGCTTGTTGCCCAGGAAGGTAGCGTCGATACCGAAGTCGTACTGGCTGGTCTTCTCCCAGGTCAAGTCTCTGTTAGCCAGCGTGCTGGCGATGGAAATACCTGGATACAGGGTGTTGCCGAAGCTGTAGTCGTAGCCATACTCGTAGGTGGTCTGGTAAGGATAGTTGGAACTAACGGTATCCTGGTTACCCAGGAGACCCCATGAACCGCGGAGCTTCAGGTTATCTACCCAAGAAACATTAAACCAGGATTCCTCTGAGATTCTCCATCCTACAGAGAATGATGGGAAGGCACCGAAGCGCTTGTTCTTTGGGAAACGGGAAGTTCCGTCATAGCGAAGGTTTGCCTCGAACAGGTAACGGTCATCGTATGAATAGTTCAGACGGCCGAATACGGAACGCAGAGAGTATTCTGTCTCTGTACCGTAAGTGGTCTGAGTGGTCACTTCACCGGCATTGATCTGGTCGAGTGTATTTGAGTTAGGCAGGTTCTTTCGTGATGCCTGCAGATAGCGCATCTGGTTGTAAATCTGAGAGTAACCCAGCAATGCGCCTACGGTATGCTTGCCGAAGGTCTTGTTGTAGTCCAGATATGCCTGGAGATTCAGTTCCACCTTCTTGGCGTCATACTCTGTCAGCTGGTTCTGGGTTGTCTTGACAGGAGTATCTGAATCTGCTGTGTAGAAACTCTGGGTATATAAATGGGTAGGATTGTCCAGCAGATTGAATGTGGTGGCAGCAATACCACGCAACTTCAAGCCGTCGATGATGTCGAGATCCATTCCCAGGCTACCCTGGAAGTTGTTGTTGATCTGCTTGCTGGTTCCGCCGTTTCGGGCAGAAGCTACAGAGTTATGCTCGTTCTTGAACAGGGCATAGTTGCCGTTCTTGAACTGGATAGGAGTAACCGGAGTCTCGCGGAATGCGTAGTGCATCAGGTTGTTGATGCCTTCTGCTGGAGCAGTCATCACGCTGCGATATACTGCCATGTTGGTAGTAACCTTCAGGCGCTTGTTGATGTAAGCCTCCAGGTTGGCACGTACATTGAACTTGTTGTAGTTGGTATTCTCTATCAAACCGTCCTTGTCGTGGTAGTTGATAGCCAGAGAGTAGGTAATCTTGTTGCTACCGCCCTTGATGCTTAGGTGATGGTTGTGGAAGAGTCCGTTCTCGCTCAGCAAGGTACCCAACCAGTCGGAGTTGGCATAATGATCCGGGTCAGAACCATCCTTGAATTTCTTCAGGGCTTCCTGACTGTAAGGCTCGTTCAATCCGTCGTTTCTGTATGCTTCGTTCATCAGGGTTGCATAGTCGTATGAATCGAGGAACTTAGGCATTCGGGTTGCACTCTGCCAACCTACGTATCCGTCGTAGGAAACGATGGCGCGGCCACGTGAACCCTTCTTGGTGGTAATCAGAATCACACCGTTTGCCGCACGCACACCATAGATGGCAGAAGCTGCAGCATCCTTCAGGATAGAGATGTTCTCGATATCGTTAGGATCCACGCTGCTCATGGTAGATTCCACACCGTCGATGACAACCATTGCACTGGCGTTACCCATGGTTCCGAGACCACGTACACGCAGCAGACCGCCGTCAGCACCCGGCTGACCGCTGTTCTGGATAACGGTAACACCCGGCATCTGACCAGCCAGCATGTTGGTTACGTTGGCGCTGGTACGGTTGACCAGCTTATCTGATGAAATGGTGGCAATGGCACCTGTGAGGTTTACTTTCTTCTGGGTACCATAACCTACAACTACGATTTCTTCGATAGCTTCGGTATCTTCCTTCAGTTCGATGTTGTACTCATTGGTAGAGCCTACGGTTACGAGGATGTCTTTGAAACCGATATAGGAAATTTTGAGTTTTACACCCGGACGTGCATTCAGAGTGAAATGACCGTCCAGATCGGTGATGGCAGCATTGGTTGTACCCACTTCGAGCACGGTTGCACCAATCACAGGCACACCACGGCTATCGGTTATGGTACCTGTAATCTGCTTGCCTTTCTGCTGGGTAGCCAGTTCAGTTGCTTTAGATGCATTAGAAGGCATAGGAAAAGCGATTCCACCCAAAAAGATCATACACGCACACAGAGAATAGCTTCTGAGAAGCCTTAAATTCTCCTTCTGTTTTTTCTTTTCGTTCTTCATATCATAAAGTTTAGAGTTTTTAGAGCCCCTTTTTATTAGGACTGCAAAATTGTTATATTATAGATAGGTAAAATTTGAACCAGTGAGGGCTGATCATACCAAGTCGTTTAGAGATGTAGGTCTGTCCTTCGTGGTTTTTAATTTTGTTTAAGTGGGGGCAAATATACACAAAACTTTCGTTCTTTTTGCATTTTTATGTAGAAAAAGTCTTTGGATTGTCTATATTTAACGTTTGATAACATTAAAGTGTCAAGGAGTAACTACTCAGCACCCCTATAGAAGTAACTACTCAGCACCCCTATAGAAAACTTCTCGTTAATAAAGCATAAACTTGATTTTGCTTATTTTCTTCATCCTTACAAACTTTTTAATGATTGAGTCGATGAGGACGTAGGCTGTTTAAAACAGTTCATTTAACGA
>NZ_JBBNGE010000042.1:0-30529 GCF_040095255.1 Segatella sinensis
AAGGATGAAGAAAATAAGCAAAATCAAGTTTATGCTTTATTAACGAGAAGTTTTCTATAGGGGTGCTGAGTAGTTACCAAAGACTGCTGCAATGTGGGTTAAGAGATATTTTCGCTATATCTTAATTTGTAAAGTTATATCACGTCTCGGTTGTTCTGGCAATGCGCCTGAAGGAGTTCCTTCGGCATGAGCGTAGGCCAAGGGATGGAAAATTTCTGAGTTATGCGACAAATCGCTTGCGAAATGTAGGAAAATAAGCGAAAATACCATGAGTATATTAAAGAGATGATGTCGCATCGCAACCTTTTTGATGGCTTTTTTGTCTAATAACTAGACAGCAGTGTCAAGTATTTAGACAGGTCATCTTATGGTCTTTTTTCTATATGTTCTGATAATCAGTCGCTTATGTTTTTGGTATAGCCGTTGCCTTGCTATTTAGCAACAAATAAGAATAGTAACAACATAAAGAATAATAAGACAATGAAAAGATTTGCGTTAGTAGCATCCTTCTGTGGCATTGCCATAACACAGATGATGGCACAGAACATTAATGGTGAACAGATTTCCGACACGACTCTATTTGATAAGTTCTCCAAAGAACTTGGCGAAGTGGTGGTGAAAGCTCATCTTCCTCAATATAAGAAGACCCACGAAGGACTGCTGACCAACGTGGCAGGAACCATGCTTAGCAAGATGGGTACGGCAGAAGATGTATTGAAGCATGTGCCGAGCATCGTGAAGAAGAAAGATGGATATGAGGTGGTCGGCAAGGGTACGCCTATTATATATATCAACGGCAGGAAGATGCAAGACATCAGTGAGTTGGATAACATCAAATCTTCCGACATCAAGAGTGTGGAAGTCATCCAGAATCCAGGAGCTACCTACGATGCTTCGGTAAATGCAGTAATCAAAATCAAGACCATCAAGAAGAAAGGCGAAGGTTTCGGCTTTGATACTCGCTTTGTGTATTGGTACAATAAGCATGACAATACCATCCAACAGATTAACATGAACTATCGCCATAATGGACTGAATCTCTTTGCCACTTATAAGTTCTCTGATGCAACATGGATGCAAAAGGCCACCTACAATCAGACTGTACATGTAGATACGCTTTGGCAACAGCATAACAACAACGAAGTAACAGGTCGTATAGAATCGCATCGTCTTATCAGTGGTTTTAGCTATGATTTCAATGCCAATCATTCCATTGGTGCGAGATACACCTTGACCTCGCCAGGCTATTCTCGCTCAAAAGATTTTTTCGATAGTCAGGTAACTGCCGATGGTAAGTTTTACGACTACATCAAAACCGATGGTCTGACGGTCGACAAGGACAGCCCTAGCCATCAATTGAATGCCTACTACAACGGCACTTTGGGCAAGACCACTATTGACCTGAATACCGACCTCTATTTCAGTACAAACAGGGCTTATGCTTATAGCGATGAACAGAGCCAGGAGCACGATTCTCGTAACATCAACTCCAAGAATCGTGTGAGCAATAAGATGGTAGCTACCAAACTCGTAATTACCTCTCCTCTCTTAGGCGGTAATCTCTCCTATGGAGCTGAGTATATCAATACTCATCGTAACGATGACTACGAAGTGAACCGCACCGACCTCCTCGCCAACTCTTATAGCAAGTTGGAGGAGCAGACGGCAAGTCCATTCATCCAATATGCACGCCTCACCCCGATAGGAAACATCACGGCAGGATTGCGATACGAGTATGTAAGATTCAAGTATTATGATGCAGGCATCTATCAGCCCGAGCGGAGTCGCTCCTTCCGCAACCTCTTTCCTACCATCAGCTATGGTGCGAAGATAGGTAAGGTAATGGCACAGTTGAGCTATTCGGTAAAGACCTCTCGTCCTTCATATAGTCAACTGAGCAACAATGTATCTTATATGAATCGATTTACTCGCCAAACAGGTAATCCTTATCTAGACAACGAAACCAATCACAGAGTGGAATTATCGGGTGTATGGAAGTTCATCCAGTTTATGGTCAACTACAAGGACTCTCGCAATGCCATCATCTATTGGGCAGAGCAAATTCCTGAAGACGAAGCTATTACCATGATAAGTCGTAAGAACGTGAAGAGCCTCAAGAGCATGACCGCCTACATCAGTGCCGCTCCAAAGATAGGCATTTGGGCGCCACAAATCAACTTGGGCATGCAGAAGCCCTGGTTCACCCTCCGTACTGATGTGGCATCTTATCGCTTGAATCGTCCTATCTTCATGGGCAACTTCAACAATGCCTTCTCCTTGCCATACGGCATCACCCTTAACGTGGATTATCGCTATCAGAGTAAGGGTAACACGATGAATGTATATCTTGCCAAAGAGCAGCATGTACTGGATGTCAGCATCAGTAAGTCATTCCTAAAGGATGCCCTTACCTTGGAAATAAAAGGCAACGACCTGCTTTATAAATGTTGGGATGCCGACTTGCTCTATAACCAGAAGATGGAACTCTTGCAAGTGTCTAAGCGAGGTACGAGAGACCTGCAACTCACCCTTCGCCATAAGTTCAATACCACACGCAGCAAGTACAAGGGAACTGGTGCCGGTAATGTAGAGCTGAATCGACTATAAATATCTTTTATTACTTTTATTCGAAAGTAGAGACATTTAAGATTATTTTTTTGAGGTAGGTTTGCATTTTTAGGCAGGAATGTTTGGAGATAAAAAATAAAAGGTGTATATTTGCAGCGTGATTACTATTTAAAATGAGGAGGTAAATATGGATAGATATCAAATTATACGTATAATCCATGATTATATGTCTAGGAAGCCTGTGTTGAAGGCATGGATCTTTGGGTCTTTTGCTCGTGGTGAAGAAAAGGCTCAGAGCGATATAGATATTCTCTTTGTCCCCGATTTTGAGCATGGTTCGTTTACTTTGCTTACTCATGGAGGAATGTATGAGGATTTGAAGCAACTGCTAGGTCGTGAAGTTGACTTGGTTGTTGATGGCTCTTTGCGTCCGTATGCTCAGGAGAGTGTGGAACGAGATAAAATCTTGGTATATGAGAGAGCTAGTTAGGGATAAAGGAAGACTGGAAGATATTGTGGAGTATTCTTCCAACGTACTCAAAATCATTGATGGGATAGAGTTTGAGGAGTTTTCCTCAAATATTTTAGTCTATTTTGCAACGATGAAAAATATAGAGATAGTAGGCGAGGCTGCTTATATGCTGACCAAGGAATTCAAGGCAAGTCACCCGGAGATTCCTTGGAAACAGGTGGAAGGTATGCGCCATGTTTTGGTGCATGGTTATTCGCAGGTGTTGCCTCGTATTCTTTGGGCAACAGCAAAGGAGAATATTCCCGAAATCAAGGCTCAAGTGGAGAAATACCTGAACGAGACAGATTGGGAACATTATTGTGGGGAATAATGAACTTGTTCTTCTATACTGATTTATATTAAGCGCTTGTAGATATGAAAGAGAACAATAAATTAAAAGTAGTTCATACCACCTGGGAGGAGTTCCTTAAGGAGCATCCAGTTAAAGAGGTAGTTGATATGCCATCTTTGCCTAATGGCTATGTGGCAAGGGTTGTGACTGTTAATGCGGTTTCGTATACCTCTTGAACAGTTGTGATAAAGGCTGGCTGCTGGAATTATTTGTACGCGGTCTGTAACGATTGTCCCTGCCTTTATGAATCCCATTGGTACATATTTTCGTCTTTCGGAAGAAACACGTTTGCGTTTAATTCAATACTGTTATACGAGCTTCTACTCTCGTTTGGGTAAATTCTTGAGAAACTTATTTCCTATGAATACATGCGGAAAGTCAGTGCCCGTTTCTACGTCAGTAAAACTTGCCGTTAAATAGGTTTTCGGTAGCGTGCTTATGCTTGACATGTTTGACAGAAGGTATGCAACATTATCGTTTTTTACCTTAAAGGTATGTTCGAAGGTACTATTTTCTCCTTTTAAGTCGAAAGACAACATGGTCCCATTTTGAGATATATGGTATGTTCCTTTCATCATTGGTATGTCATTGTACTTAAACTGCATGTTATTATAGCTAAAAACGTAACATATACTATCCTCACTTGCAACCAATACGAATAAGCTATTTGGCTTTATATGAAGGTTTTTTCCTCCCTCTTCTTCAAAGTTCAACGTAGAAACTCTTTTTCCTGGATACCTTACCCCAAGAAGAAAAAGCAGCGAGACTGACGGCAGAGAGTACTTGTAGACTCTCTGCCTTTTCTTCGGACTGCTTACAACGATTCTATGCTGTCACGATAACTCCTCAACTGTTCTTCGCTCAATTTCGCCTTTGCATCTCTTAGTTTTTGCAGTAACGAAATTCTGTCATGAGGCAAGGAACCGGTAAATGGTACAGGATTGCTAACCGTTCGCCCCAGAATATGCGTCTGGATATGCAGATGCTCTATGAGTGTTATCATCTCATCGAAACGCTCATGCTCTGTTGCCTCCTCAAACTTACCTTCTTGAATTTCTTGGTAGAGTTGGCTTTCTGGAAATAATGTTAGCGAGAGGAAACCTATGCTTACTGGGTGAAGTTGGTTGAACCCCCCTGCCGAACGCAGAGCGTTTCTTTCACCGTTTCCATGACCACCTAATCCGACGAGATAGAAGAAGTGATAATGTATATCTGCTTCTTCAAGTTTACGGCATTGTTCAACGATGTCTTCGGACAGATACCCTTTGTTGACCCTTGTTAGAGTTTCACTGTCGCCACTCTCTACGCCAATGGTAAGATAATCGAAACCTAAGTGGTGGAGCTGTTGCAGTTCCTCTACCGTCTTGTTGCGAATATCCGTGATTCGAGAGAAACAACCGATGGTAGGGTGTCCTTCGCCTACGTATTTTCTGATGAGCAATGCAATGTCAGTCAGGCGGTTCGTGGTGAGCACAAAAGGATTGGCACCTGTAAGAAATATACGGTGAGCTCGTGGTTGGAAAGAATGGACTACTTTTAAGTCTTCCTCTATTTCCGACATAGGAGACATACGGAACTTCTGCTTGCCATAGAGCGTGCAGAACTTGCAGCGATGCCAAGTACAGCCAGCTGTGACCTGCAAGAGTTGTGAAGTGGCTTCATAAGGAGGTCGCCACACCGGACCGTCAAAATGTAATGTGGGTTGCATACTATTTCCTTTCTTTTTTACGTTATTATAATGGTATCATCAAAATTGATGGTGCAAAGGTAAGGAAATACCGACAAAAGAAATCATCGTATTGGCTTTATGCCCCTAACCAAAAGGTAAGTATTGAAGATTATGAAGAAGAAACTCAATTATGATTATTGCCAAGCCGCTCCTGTCTTGGAATGGATGAGTCAGAAGTGGGTATTGGTCGTGATGCTCCGTATAGAGGAATACGAAAAGGAAAGCATCCGTTTCAGCGAACTTTTCCGAACTATTCCCCAGGTTTCGGAAAAAGTACTTGCGTCAACGCTTGATTATCTACTGCAAGAAGGACTTGTTACAAGAGAGAGATTTGAAGAAGTTCCTCCAAGGGTGGAATATTCTCTCACACCAATAGCCAAGGACTTCTTGCGAGAAATCAGTTACGTCATAGAATGGGGGCAGCTGCATTTTGAGCAGATAGTTAAGGGCAGAAAATAGATTGGCTTTAAGTGGTAATTATAACCTTAGAGCCAAAAAGGTATTGCAATAGTACAACTTTTATTCGAAAGTAGAGCCATTTAAGATGATATTTTTGAGGTAGGTTTGCACTTTTAGGCGGGAATGTTTGGAGATAAAAAATAAAAGATTTTGAACATGGTTCGTTTGCTTTACTTATCCATGGAGGAATGTATGAGGACTTGAAGGTGCAAAGCTAATGCTTTTTTCGAGTTATCGGGCTAAAAGACTACAAAATGTTTGGTTAATCAAGAAAAATACCTTAACTTTGTCACCATAATTAAAGGGAATAGCTTATGAAAGGTAGAAGATATCCTCTCGGAATACAGACTTTCAAGAATATCATAGAGGGAAATTATGTATATGTAGATAAGACCGACTTAATCTATGAGTTGGTGCATGAGTAGAAATATTGCTTTCTGAGTCGTCCTCGACGATTCGGAAAGTCACTCCTTGTCACAACCCTACAAGCCTACTTCGAAGGAAAGAAAGAGCTATTCAAAGGGCTGAAGCTGGAAGCCTTGGAAAAAGATTGGGAGAAACACCCCGTTATCCATCTTGATCTTAGCAAGGGGAAATACTATAATATGGAAAGTCTGATAGAAACTCTTGATAAGATTCTTGAAACATACGAGGATTTATACCAAATAACTTCTGTTAGTACCGAGGCTTTTAATGTCCGATTGATTCGCATCATCAATGCCGCCAAGCAAAAGACCGACAGGAATGTGGTTGTGCTCGTCGATGAATATGATGCGCCGATGCACGACTCTATGAAAGACAAGGACTTGCAGGACAAGATACGTGACATCATGCGCAACTTCTTCAGTCCTTTGAAGGCTGAAGAGGACAATCTTCATTTTGTCTTTTTAACTGGTATCTCCAAGTTTAGCCAGTTGAGCATCTTCAGCGAACTGAACAATATCACGAATATCAGCATGTGGGACAAGTACAGCTCTATCTGTGGCATCAGCAAGGAAGAGCTCTTGGAAAATTTCCACGATGACATAGAGGAATTGGCGCAAGCCAATGATATGAACTATAAGGAGGCCTTAGCTGAGCTGAGATATAATTACGATGGCTATCACTTTAGTGGGAAAGGTGCCGATATGTATAATCCTTACAGCATGTTCAATTGCTTAGAGACCCATGAATTTGATAGCTATTGGTTCTCTACTGGTACTCCTACCTTCCTGATAGAACTGCTTCAAGAGAAAAATGTCGATATGCTCCAGTTGGACGACATTTGGACAACCTCCGACCGCTTCGATACCCCAACAGAGAAGATTGTTGACCCTGTACCGGTATTATACCAAAGCGGCTATCTCACAATCAAGTCATACAATCGTTTGGCGAAATTATACAAGCTTGCCTTCCCTAATGAAGAGGTGCGCAAGGGATTCTCCAACAGCCTCTTCCGCTATTATGCCCCAGACGGCATGGGCGACCGTGATGCTATCTACATGGCATGGGCAAAGAACTTCATCCTGAGTGCCGAGGACAATATGGAGGCATTCCTCCCTCATCTCCAGACTTTCTACAAGAAGTTCCCATATACATTGGTCAACAACAACGAACGCCATTACCAAGCCGTGCTCTACACCATATTGTTAATCCTCGGATGTGATGTTACTCCTGAGATGCCTACATCTGATGGCAGAATCGATATGGTGCTGAAAACCAAGCGCAGCATCTATGTAATGGAACTGAAATACAAGAAGGATACAGAGGTAGCGATGGAGCAAATCGACTGCAAGGACTATCTCGCTGCCTTTGCCGATGACAGCAGAAAGAAATACAAGGTGGGCATCAACTTCTCGGAAGACCGTCGAAGTATCGACGACTGGAAAGTGGAGGCATTGGCATAATACTGCTTGTGATGAATGGATTTGATTAACAAAATGTAGAAAGTCCCTCATAAAAGTGTTTGAATGACTCGAAAAGTCCCTCATAAAAGTGTGCTAATCTTTCAAAAAGTCCCTCATAAAAATGTGATATATTTTGTTATCTCGTTAATTTTCAGTATATTTGCAGCAAAAAATCAATATATGGAAAGATTTATCATGCAAGACCTCATTGCTTGGAAAAACAGAGAGGATAGAAAACCTCTTATTCTGTTAGGTGCAAGACAGGTTGGCAAAACTTATATCTTGAAGGAATTTGGGCAACGGGAGTTCGAAAATGTGGCCTATATAAATTGTGACAACAATGCCATGGCTAAGGATTTGTTTGCTTCAGACTATAATATAGATCGCATTCTTCTCACCATTGGAGCCATTACCGGTGTTAATATAGAAGCCGGCAAGACCCTCATCATTATGGATGAAATACAGGAGTTGCTTCGTGGACTTGCCTCGTTGAAGTATTTCTGTGAAAATGCAAGGGAGTATCATGTGGCAGTAGCCGGTTCCCTTCTCGGCTTGGCTCTTCATCAGGGAGAATCCTATCCTGTGGGAAAGGTTAACACCCTGGAAATGTATCCGATGACATTCGAGGAGTTTCTGTGGGCACGTGGTTTCAAGCAGCGTATGGATCTGCTGCAGCATGGAATGTGGGATGTGGTAAAATCGCTCAGAACCCTCTATATTCAGCATCTTCGTGAATATTACCTTGTTGGCGGTATGCCCGAAGCTGTAAATAAGTTCATAGAGACCAATGATGCAAATGCCGTAAGGGAAGTGCAGGAAGAAATTATTCGGGCCTACGAAAAAGACATTTCCAAGCATGCGCCAAAAGAGCAGGTTGTAAGAATCAACCAGGTATGGAACTCTATCCCTTCCCAACTAGCCAAGGAGAATAAAAAGTTTATCTATGGTGTAGTAAAGCAAGGTGCAAGAGCCAAGGATTATGAGTTGGCTATCCAATGGCTCATAGATGCAGGGCTGGTGTATAAAATCAGTAGGGTGAAGACTTTGGGGCTTCCTCTGAAGATTCATGAGGATATCAGTGCCTTTAAATTGTATCTCTTGGATTGTGGATTGCTGGGGGCTATGAGTAAAATTCCACCAGCTTTACTTCTTTTGCCTAGTAATGACAATACCGGGAAGGGTGATTTTACGGAAAACTTCGTTTGCTGTCAGCTGGAATCGCTGCGCCAGATTCCTATATATTATTATAGTAAGGAAAACAGCCAGTTGGAACTTGACTTTGTTATTCAGGCAGGAATCCAGGTCATACCGGTAGAAGTGAAGGCGGAGGAGAATCTTCAGTCAAAGTCTTTGAAAGCGACTATAGCCAAATATCCCGGCATGAAAGGTTTGCGTTTTTCCATGAGTGATTATCGGGAACACGACGGCATTACGAATGTTCCATTATACGGGGCAAGAGGGTATTTGGCAACATATATCTGAAGCGAAATATGGCTTGGGTATCGTGTTTTTTGTGAACCAATGGATTCGTTTTGTGAAGAATATGATAAGAAGAACAAGAGCGACAGCCAAAAATATATTCGACTGCCGCTCTCTTTCTTTTCTTTCTATTTCTTTTATGGGTTGAGTTTTCTTTATATCCTTATCTCAATGGGTTTATACTTCCTTCAATACAGTTTCCAATCTTCCGATGAAGTCATCCACATTCTCCTTGGTCAATACCAATGGAGGGAGGATACGGAGGATGTTGGTGCCGGCGCAACCGGTGAAGCAGTGCTGCTCGTGGATGAGCTTGCTGCGAACTTTCTTGTGAGGAATATCAAGTACGGCACCTACCATCAAACCACGGCCACGAACTTCTGTGATGTGGCTGTTGCGCTTCTGCAACTCCTTCAGCTGGGCGATGAGATATTCACCAACCTCATGCGCATTCTGTACCAGGTTCTCCTTCTCGAAAACATCGAGAACGGCGAGAGCTGCTGTACATGCCAGGTGGTTGCCACCGAAGGTAGTACCCAACTGACCATATACAGGAGTAAACTCAGGAGAAATCAACACGCCACCCATAGGGAAACCGTTACCGATACCCTTGGCTACGGTGATGAGGTCAGGCTTGATGCCCAACCACTGGTGAGCAAAGAACTTACCGCTTCTACCATAGCCGCACTGGATTTCATCGCAAATCAGGAAAGTGCCGTATTTCTCGCAGGCAGCCTGCAAGCCCTGAGCAAACTCAGGAGTTACCATGTTGCAACCACCTACGCCCTGAATCGCCTCAATGATACAAGCACATACATCGCCCTTGGCAATTTCCTTCTCCCATGCCTCCAAATCGTTGATAGGAAGATAGGTTACGTGACCATTATCATTGATAGGAGCGATGATCTTAGGATTATTTGTTACCTCTACGGCAAGAGATGTTCTGCCGTGGAAAGCCTTCTCTATAGAAAGCACGCGGGTTCTTCCGTTGGTGAAGGAAGCCAGCTTCAAGGCGTTCTCGTTTGCCTCGGCACCCGAGTTGATGAGGAAGAACTGATAATCTTCATAACCGCTAGCCTTGCCCAGACGCTCAGCGAGTTTCACCTGCAACTTGTTGATGACAGAATTGGAATAGAAACCCAGGTTGTTCAACTGGTTGGTGAGCATCTCCACATAGTGAGGATGGCAATGACCGATGCTGATAACGGCATGACCGCCATAGAGGTCTAGGTATTCCTGACCCTTGTCGTCCCATACATTGCAGCCCTGTCCTTTTACAATATTAATATCGAAAAGAGGATATACGTCGTAAAGTTTCATGTTAAATCTATGTTTTAAGAAAGACAACTCATAGAGTTATCTTATTACAAACTATTTTTTATGATAGAAGAACGAATGATTTTTCATCCGTTCTTCCGTATTCTTTTATCTAAAATGCTGATGGCTTGAGCTTTAAACCTGCAGTCTGGTCGAGACCAAACATGATGTTCATGTTCTGAATAGCCTGACCTACGGCACCCTTCAAGAGATTGTCGATGCAGGAAGTGATGAGGAGCTTATCACCATACTTATCCACATGAACCAGGCACTTGTTGGTATTCACCACCTGCTTCAGGTCGATTGCCTTATCCACATAGTGGGTGAACTTGGCATCCTTGTAGAACTCCTTGTAACCTGCTACGATTTCCTCGATAGGCTTGTCGGTCTTCACTACTTCAGTAGCGAAGATACCGCGGGCGAAGTCGCCACGGTAAGGGATGAAGTCGATGGCAGCATCGAGATAACCCTGTGTCTGCTTCAGACTCTGACGAATCTCTGGCACGTGCTGATGGTTGAATGCCTTGTAGATGCTCATGTTGTTGTTGCGCCATGAGAAATGAGTAGTGGCGCCTGGCTTCTGACCAGCACCGGTGCTACCGGTAATGGCGTTAACAGATACATCGCTGTTGATGAGGCCCATCTTAGCAGCAGGCAACAAACCAAGTTGAATGCAAGTTGCAAAACAACCTGGGTTTGCCACGTGCTGAGCTACGGCTATTTTTGATTCATTTATTTCTGGAAGACCATATACAAAATCGTGAGCTGCTGGGGTTGGCTGCTGGGTAGCAACCACAGTCTCAGGGGCAAGACGGAAGTCTTGTGCCAGGTCGATAATCTTCACGTTCTCCGGAACATTGTGCTCCTTCAGGAACGCCTCGCTCTTGCCGTGACCGAAGCAGAAGAAGATGACATCCACCTGGTCGAAAGGCATCTCGGCGGTAAACTTCAAATCAGTCTCGCCATACAATCCCTCGTGAACCTCAGCCACCAGGTTGCCGGCGTTGCTCTCGCTATTGGCGAATACAATCTCTGCCTCAGGATGGTTGATAAGGAGGCGAATCAACTCACCTCCTGTATAACCAGCTGCTCCTAAAATACCTACTTTTACCATATTATCTTTCCTCGTTAGGGTGCATACCATAATAAACACGGAGTGGAGTAGAGCTTACCTTGATGAAGCCCTTCGCATCCTCGGCTGTCCAGCCATGCTGCATCTCACCATACTCACCGAGCTTAGACTTGGTCAAATCGTCTGGTGAGTCGATACCTACAGTCTGGAAACTGTATGGACGGAGCTTCAAGATGGCTGTACCGTTTACGTTGCGCTGAGAAGAAGTCAACATTGCCTCGATATCCGGCATCACTGGCTCCAGGTACTGGCTCTCGTGGAGGAACATTCCGTACCAGTTGCCTACCTGGTCCTTCCAATACTGCTGCCACTTGCTCAATGTGCTCTTCTCCAACAGGCGGTGAGCCTCGATGATGAGCTTAGGAGCTGCAGCCTCGAAAGCTACACGACCCTTGATACCGATGATGGTATCACCCACGTTGCAGTCGCGACCGATGGCGTAAGAAGCACCAATCTCCTCAATCTTCTGGATGGCAGCAATCTTATCATCAAACTTCTCGCCGTTGACAGCCACGATTTCACCCTTCTCGAAGGTAATCTTCAGTTCAGCCTCTTCTTCCTTGGCAGTAACGTGCTTCAGATAAGCCTCCTCTGGGAGACCCTGGGTTGGGTCGAGAATTTCACCACCGCAGATACTGGTTCCCCAGATACCTACGTTATAAGAATACTTCAACTTGGTGAAGTCTGCATAGAAACCATGCTCGTTCAGATAGTCAACCTCCTCCTTACGAGAAAGTGCCTTGTCACGGGTCAAGGTGATGATCTCTACACCAGGAGCCATTACCAGGAAGGTCATGTCGAAACGAATCTGGTCGTTGCCGGCACCTGTACTTCCGTGAGCGATGGCGTCAGCACCAATCTCCTTGGCGTAACGAGCGATGGCGATAGCCTGGAAGATACGCTCAGAAGATACAGAGATAGGGTAGCAGTTGTTGCGGAGCACATTACCGAAAATCATGTATTTCAATGATTTCTCGTAATACTCGTGGGTAACGTCGAGAGTGACGTATGCCTTGGCACCCAACTTATATGCGTTCTCCTCGTTGGTCTTCAACTGCTCGGCGGAGAAACCACCTGTGTTAGCGCATGCTGCATAAACATCCCAGCCATCCTGGGTCAACTTCATTACTGTGTATGATGTATCGAGACCGCCACTGAAAGCGACTACAACTTTTTTATTTGCCATTTTATTTTATGTTTAATATGTGGTGAATAATGTTTAGATGGCATTCTTGCCAATACCTTAAATTATATGTAAGGATTTAAATTTCTGCAGATGGACCGTCAATCTTGCGGATTCTCTCAATCACTTCCTGAGGAAGCTTGATAGGCAGATGCTCTTCTGGGTCGAAGAGCATGGCGGTGCAGATGCAGTATTTGCGGTTGGTACGATGGAGGACATCCACGTTGATGCAACCCTCGCAACCACGCCAGAATGACTCGTCGTCGGTCAGGTCGGCAAAGGTAACAGGAAGATACCCCAGTTGGGTGTTCATCTTCATGACAGCCGAACCGGATGTCAAAGAGAAAATCTTGGCATGAGGCCATCGCTGTCGGGCGAGTGTAAAGGTCAGGTTCTTGATGCGCTTTGCCAATCCCAATCCTCGGAAGTCTGGGTGAACGATCAAACCTGATGTGGTGACATAGTGCTTGTTGCCCCATGTTTCGATGTAGCTGAAACCTGCGAACTTCTCGCCCTGGAGAGCGATGACAGCCTTGGCTTCGCGCATCTTGGTGGCAACATAATCTGGTGAACGCTTGGCGATACCAGAACCACGCTTCTTTGCAGCTTCTGCAATTGTAGTCAGAATGGTGTCGATGTACTTGATGTGACTTTCGTCAGCCACCATTACTTTAACTTCTTCCATTTTCTCTTTATATTTTGAATGTTCTTATTTGTAATCTGTTGTTTTAATACCTGTCAACCATCAATTAATATCTATGATTGAGTTCCGGAATCACTTCCGACAAGATGTCGATGATTTCCTCTTCTGTAGTACCCTTCTTCTTGACCAGGAAGATGGTGTCATCTCCTGCGATGGTTCCAAGGATTTGAGGAATATCGCTGTTGTCGATGTTGTAGGCGATACTGCTCGCATATCCCGGACGTGTCTTGATAACTACCATGTTGCCTGAGAAATTGATGGATTGAAATCCTGTACTCAGTCCCATCTTGCTGATGGACATAGGGTGAGTGACACGTTTGTAGAGTGCATCATTGGGTAAGACGTATGCGTATTTTCCGCTGGATGAAGCAGCCTTGGCTACCTTGAGCAGCTTGAGGTCGCGGCTCAATGTGGCTTGCGTTATCTCAAATCCTTCTTTGTGCAAAGCTTGCAAGAGTTGTTCCTGCGAACTTAGCTCTTGGCTAGAGATAAGCATCTTTAATGCTTCTAATCTGTTGTTCTTTACTTTCATACGCTGTATTTTTATTCGTTTTTGGTTGCAAAATTACAATAAATATATGAAAACACCAAGAGAATATGTATAAAATTTGCATATTTACGATAAATTGTTGTAGAATGATAGGAATATGCAGGAAATATGCAGTATAAATATGCGTGTTGTGTGTCTGGGATACAGTGTCGAATAGCTTTGGCTTGTTTTCTGGTATTTCCTTTGGCATTATATATACGTTTGAAATCATTATAAAAGTGGGTTGCAGGAATAAAAGAAGTTTTTTTTGTTGATTCTTGCATCTTTTTTACTTAAAAACTTGCATTTATTGTTTTTTTTGTTTATTTTTGCAGCAACTAATCTTTAAGCCAATGAATAAATTAACGCTACACTTATTGATTTTACTAACCATACCCTGTATTCTCTATGGTCGTAACTTCAATGTGATGGATTTCGGTGCTCGAGGTAACGGAATCAGTGATGACGCAATCGCCATTCAGAAAGCTGTGGATGCTTGTACGAATGCCGGAGGGGGAGATGTGGTCTTTTCCGCCAATCATACATTCCTTTCAGGCCCCGTACAGTTGAAATCGAATGTGAACATCGTTCTGGAAACCAATTCCGTCTGGAAAGCCAATCCCGATGAGAGTATCTATCATCTCAGCGCCTTCGGTAAGAATGAGGGTGAGGGTATGATGTGGATATGGGCGAAGGATGTGGAGAATCTTTCGTTCTCTGGGCATGGTACGATTTATGGCAATGGTATCAAGTTTATGGGGGCTGAACTTTTTGATAGTTACGAGCTCAAACCGGTCACTACTTTCGATCCCCGTCCGCATGTGCTTACCCTGATGGGAGTCAGGAATCTCAATATCCGTGATATTACGATACGGGAAGGTGCTTACTGGACGGTGCATCTCATCGGTTGCGATGGAGCTGTGATTGACGGCATCAATCTGCTCAACAATCTCAAGATCCGTAATGGTGATGGTATTGATATCGATCATAGCAAGAATGTGCGCATTGCCAACTGTCATATCACCAGTGGCGATGATGCTATCTGCCTGAAAAACCGCCGTGAGTTTGAAGAGTATGGTTCTTGCCACGATATCGTTGTAACGAATTGTGTGATGGAGAGCCGCAGCTGTACTGTGAAGATTGGCAGCGAGAATATGGATTCCATCTATAATGTGGTTATCGACAATTGCGTGATCAAGGGTAGCAACCGTGGTCTCGGTATTCAGAACCGTGATGAGGGAACCGTGAGCAATGTGGTTTTCTCTAACATCATTCTGGATTGCCAGCTGTGGAGCGATGTATGGTGGGGCAAGGCAGAACCTATTTACGTTACTTCTTACCCTCGTGCCAATGGAAATCACAAGGATGCCAACTGGCGATTCCCTAAAGGTCAGACGGTAGGAAGATGTGGCGAGGTGAGTCATATCTACTTCAATCATATTTATGCCACTTCAGAAAACGGATGCTTTATCGGCGGAGATACTCCGGATAAGGTAAACAATATCTATCTCAACAATGTACATCTCAACTTGAAGAAACTGACAGGCTATGATGGCGGCGTGTATGACAAGCGTCCATGTCGTGGCGAGGGCTTTATATATAATAAGGTATATGGAGTCTATGTGGAGAATGCCAGGGATGTAGAGATTGATGATCTGCGAGTACAGGTTGGACCGAAAGTAAACTATGGAGGAAAAACTTTCGGTATAGATGACTAGAAAAACAATCTTTTAATAGAATTGAAACTAAAATCTTAAACAGGTGTAATAAGGTAGTACTACCTTTGCATCCGATTATTTATAACAAAATCTAATAAGTTATGCAAATAGTACAAAAGACAAATGGAAGAATCATGAAAAGAGTATTGCTTTCTTCCGCCCTTCTGCTGGTGAGTACACTCACATTTGCACAAAGTAAGGTCAGCGGTACCGTAAAAGATGCCAATGGCGAACCTCTCATAGGCGTAAGCGTCATGGAGGTGGGTACTAACAATGGTGCGGTTACCGATATAAATGGTAACTATACCTTGAATGTGAAGCCGGGAGCGAAGCTGAAGCTCTCTTACATTGGATTTACGTCAAAGACCATTAAGGCAAGTGGCAATAGTCAGATTGTGTTGGATGAAGATAACACTGCCCTCAACGAGGTGGTTGTGGTAGGTTATGGTACGATGCGTCGTAAGGATGTAACTTCTTCTATCACAACAGTGAATGCTAAGGATTTGAACAAGGGTGTTTATACAGACCCTGCCCAGATGCTTCAGGGTAAGGTGCCAGGATTGGTGGTAACTTCTTCTGGCGACCCTAGTGGTTCTACCAGCATGACTCTTCGTGGTGCTTCCTCTCTTCGAACCGGAGAGGCTATGCAGCCTTATTATGTGATAGATGGTATCCCGGGAGTGGATATTTCAATGGTGGCTCCTGACGATATCGAGAGCATTGATGTCCTTCGTGATGCCTCTGCTACAGCTATCTATGGTTCCAAGGCAGCTAATGGTGTGATTATGATTACCACCAAGAAAGGCAAGAACAATCAGGAGCGTGTGAACGTATCCTACTCGGGTTATGTAGGTTTCGACCATATTTCCAAGACTTTGGATATGGCTTCTGCCGATGATATTCGGGGCTATGTAAAGGCTAACAATTTGGATTATGCTTATGACTATGGAGCTTCTACCGATTGGCAGAAGGAGGTACTTCGTACAGGTATCAGCCATAACCACAACCTTTCCATCAATGGTGGCAGCAAGAAGACTACCTATATGACTTCTCTGAATTATAACAATCGTGAGGGTATCATCAAGGGAACTGATATGCATCGTATCAATTTCCGCTCTTTGGTAAGTTCTAAGGTTTTGAAAGACCATTTAGACCTTTCTGCAGGCTTGAATGCCATGTATGGTAAGCACGAGGGAGTGCCTATGAACAATGAGGGCGGCTCTGTACTGGATGCAATGAACTATTTTAACCCTACAACTCCTGTTAGAAATGAGGATGGCTCTTGGAGTAAGGGTGATGGCTCTAAAAACTATAACCCGCTATCCCTCATTGCAGAGGATTCTTCTGAGTTCGAGTGGAAACGTATGCAGTTTATCGCAAAGGCTACGGCTAATATTGTCAAGGGTTTGACTTGGAATGTCAACTATCAGTATAGCAATAAGCAGCGTACCTATAGTGCATACGATTCTCATAACACCCAGCTCAATGGTATCAGCGATTATCAGGGACGTGCCAACCGTAGCACATATCAAGGACATGACCAGACTTTCGAGACATACATCAACTATGATGCTACTTTCAATAAGGTACATAAGTTGGGCTTGATGGCAGGTTACTCTTGGGAGGAGCGTGTTAACAATGACGGCTTTGGACTGACCGTTCATAATTTCTTCGATGATAAATTGGGTTGGAATCAGTTGAAGTATGCTGGTACCATTGATGGCATGACTGCTGTGGAGAGCGGTACGAAGGAGACTGTCCGTAATATCTCTTTCTATGGTCGTCTGTCTTATTCATACAATAGCCGTTATATGTTGCAGGCTACCATTCGTCGCGATGGATCATCTGTGTTTGGTGATGGTCATCAGTGGGGATATTTCCCATCCGTATCAGGAGCATGGAATGTCACTGAAGAGAAATTCATGGATGGCTTGAAGGATGCCTTGAAACTGTCTAACCTGAAGCTTCGTGTGGGTTATGGTGTAAGTGGTAATGCTCTGGGATTTGGTGCATATACTGCTGTAGCTACCTATGGCGCGAATGGTTCTGTATCTACCATCAATGGTAAGAATTATGCTACATTGGTGGCTACCAAGTTAGCTAATCCGGATTTGAAGTGGGAGAAAACCAGTATGTTGAACATTGGTTTGGATTATGCCTTCTTCGATGGTCGTATCAATGGTTCTATCGAGTATTACGACAAGAATACCAAGGATCTGATCTGGAATTATCCAGTATCTTCTTTCGTTTATCCTTATAGTACTATCGTAGCCAATGTGGGTGAAATCAGCAATCGTGGTATTGAGTTCTCTATCAATGCAATTCCTGTACGGAATCAGAATTTTACATGGACAACAACTCTGAACCTTTCTCATAATAAGAATAAGGTAAAGAAGTTGACTAATGAGAAGTATAGTACAGCAACCTTTACTCAGGGTGATCCTATGGTGGCTGGCGTGTCTGCCTATGGTTATACACAGCAGATTATGGAAGGTCAGCCTTTGGGTACGTTCTTCACCTACGAGTTTGCTGGTTACGACGAGGATGGTATTTCTGTCTATTATGAGCATGATAAGGCTACAGGTGAGCGCAATGGTAAGACTACTAAGTCGCCAGCATTTGAAGACCGTACAATCACGGGTTGCGCACAGCCAAAGTTGAATGTGGGATGGAACAATAGTTTCAGTTATAAGAACTGGAGTGCTTCCTTCTTCTTTACTGGTGTGTTTGGCAATAAGATTTATAATGGCCTCCGAGCTCACTATACTGCACCAGACTTCTTTGCTGGTGGCAAGAATGTATTGAAGGAGTTTATTACCGACCGTCCGGCAACTGATACCAGTTCTAACATTCCATCAGATAAGTTCATAGAGAATGGCTCTTATGTTCGCTTGCAGAACTTGTCCTTGGGTTATACTTTCCGCAATTTGGACGGATGGTTGAACAGCCTTCAGTTGTATGTTAATGCCAATAATGTCTTCACGATTACAAGCTACAAGGGCTTGGATCCTGAGGTTAATCTTGGTGGAATCGACCCTGGTGTAGATTATCGTTGGAGTAATTATCCACATACTCGTACGATTATGGTGGGTGCTAAAATCAATTTCTAACAACATTTAAATACGCTTAGAATATGAAACTAAATATGAAGACTTTGTTCGCGGCTGGTTTGGCTACCTTGGCTGTGAGTTGTACAGACTTGGATGTACCGGTAGATTCTCAATATACGAAATATCCTGGTACGGAGGAGGCTATTGTTTCCAAGATGGCAGGTATCTATTTTCAGATGAGAGAGTGCTTTGGTCGCCGTTATATGGAGGCACAGGCACTGTCAAGTGATGAGTTTACGGCTTTGTCGTATAGTGGAAACTGGCTGGATACTTATGCATACGCCAATACGTCTTTGCATAATTTTACAGATGAGTGCGCTACCATTGACTGGATGAATGTATTGGGTGAGGGTGTTGTGAAAGCCAATGAGGTTATCGATTCTGATGCTGATCCTAAGTATGTGGCTGCAGCTCGTGCCGTCCGTGCTTACTTCACTTATCTGGAAATGGACAACTTTGGTGATGCTCCTATCGTAGATAAGGTCTATTGCGAGAAGAATGGGGTGGATATTACTGCCCGCCAGCCTCGCGCAGATGTTGCCAAGTGGATAGAGAGTGAACTTCTGGCTGTAGCAGATCAACTTCCAGAGGAAACTACCGGAGAGAACTATGGCAAGCCGAATAAGTATATGGCATACGGTCTTTTGGCTCGCTTGTATATCAACTGGCCTGTTTATACAGCAGCTTCCGTTGATCAATATGATGCAGCCAATTACAGCAATGAAAAGTTGAATGCCTGTGTAGAGGCTTGTGATAAGATCATCAATGCAGGTAAGTTTGCCCTGGGACCTGCAGCTTATCGCTTCAAGTTTGCTCCTAATAATACCGAGTTGGTGGAGAAGGGAGAAATTAAGGACTTCATCTATGTAATGCCTTACCATACATTGGATGCCACAGGTATGCAGTATGGTCGTTCACATTCTTATAAGGATATCAAAAAGTTGGCTCCTAGTTATTATGGCACAGCCATGTCTAACTCTGGTGGTGCGTATATAACTGTAACTCCTGAGGCTGCTGCTCGCTTCAATCTGGAAGGTGATGAGCGTAATACGATGGTGCTTCAGGGTACAGTACATGTATATGACCCGGAGACACTCCTGCCTACCGACCAGATTTGTAAGGATCGCAATGGTAATCCATTGGTGTTGGAAACAAACATTAAGTTAGTGAAGCAGAGCTCTGAGCTTGATGTTGGAGACAATGTGGAAGGATGGCGCCAAGGTGCTCGTTCTGTGAAATGGTTTGTTAGCAATGAGGACTTTAAAAATGGTCGTAATCAGTCTAACGACATACCTCTGATTCGTTATGCCGACATATTGATGATGAAGGCTGAGGCAATTGCACGTGGTGCATCGGCAACTGGTGGAGATACTTCTCTTAGTCTTTTCAATCAGATTCGTTCATACGTTCATGCACCGGAGCTTGATCATGCTCCATCTTTGGATGAAATTTATGAGGAGCGTGGTCGTGAGTTCTTTGATGAGAACCTTCGTCGTATGGATATGATTCGCTTTGGTCATTTCGAGGATGAGTATTGCTTCCACAAGAAAGGCTTCGAAAATGCGAATTTTGACAAGACTCATCGTATCTTCCCATTGCATAAGGGAAATCAGTTGGATACAAATCCTAAGTGGAAACAGAATCCTGGATATTAATCGGTTGAATGATGATAAAGGGGGAGTGGTGGATTCTGCCACTCCCTTTTTTCTAATTGTTAGATGAAGTTTGTTTCATTTTGATGAAACTGTTTGATTATGAGAAGAAATCTATTGTTGTTATTACTGTGGTTGGCAGGCTTGCTAGCTGTAGATGCTCAAACATTGAACCGTAAAGAGGTCGAGACCTACGTGATTAATCAATATGGAAAAAGATGGAAAGACATTGCGCTTTATCTTGGCGAAAAAGATACCTTGGACAAGGACAATGCTTTGACGTTTGAGAAAACAATCTCGGTGCGAGGTAAGAGTAAAAATGAACTCTTTGTCGATTTGAATTATTGGTTTCTGAAAACCTTTAGCAATGCTAGTTCATCGATAGAGATGGCAGACAAGGAATTAGGGGTTATCATGGCAAAGGGTTATTTGCCTGGCATTGCTTATCACTCGGGTGGTTATTCCTCTTATTGTGTCAATATTCGCCCTCTTGTGCGTTGCGACATCAAAGATGAACAGGTCAAACTGACGATTGTCGTTCCAAATTATGAGGTGACGAAAGTTGATGATGGTATTTGGAGTGCCATGCTGGATGAGGATTTCGACAAGCATCCCCCATATACTGTGAACGAAACATGGTCGCTGAATGTTTGTTTCCCTTTTGCGAAGAAAGATGGAACCAAGAAAACTTCCAGCAAGGCATTGGTGATGAGTCATGGATATGTGGAGGTCTTGATGAATCGCATTCAAATGGCGTTATAGCTGCGCCAAAATGTGGTAAATTTGAAGATTTTGGCGCATTTATTAATTAAAACGTATGAAGAGAAGCGTATTCTTAGTTATATTTTTTGCCTTTGGCTTCTTGATGACAATGGCCCAAGATTTTTCCCGATACGTTGATCCACGTATCGGAAGTGAGGGATTGGGTAGAACTTTTCTCGGTCCTTGTATGCCATACGGTATGGCGAAGCCGGGACCGGATGCCGTGTCTATGCCGAATGCAGGATGGGCGCCGATGCCTGAGCCTGTCAAGGGATTCTCGCAGATGCACGTCAGCGGAACCGGGGGTGGACAGAAGTATGGTAATATTCTTATCCAGCCTTTCTTGGATGCAGGGGAAATCATCCAGAAACGGGTGGATGAGAAGATTGCCTTGGGATATTATGCCTGTACTTTTGAGAATGGAATCCGAACGGAGATTACCGCCTCAGAACGTTGTGCCTTCTATCGATTGGATTATGGCAGAAAACAGAAGGGAAAACTCCTGATAGATGTGGCTACCTTCCTGGGTATAGATACGATTCCAGATAAGCGCGAAACTCAGCAGTATGTGGATTCGTATGTTACTTGTGATGGGAAATATGCCGTCTCAGGATGGAGTACTGTAAGGGGTGGCTGGAACAATGGAGGTCCTTATACCGTTTATTTCTATTTGCAGAGCGATACGCCTTTATCTAATAGCGATGTCCCTTTAGCTAATGGCGATGCGCCTCTATATAATAAGGTGAAGGAATCAAAGACAAGATTGGATGTTGCCTTCTCGAAAAGTACCGTCAATCTGAAGATTGGTATTTCGCATATCAGTATTGCCCAGGCAAGGAAGAATATCCCTGCCTGCGGCTTCGATGCCCAGTTGAAGAATGTGCGGAAAACCTGGAACGGAAAGTTGGGAAAGATAGAAATCGCAGGAACCGAAAAGCAGAAGCGGATGTTTTATACAGCTCTTTATCATACGATGCTGATGCCTGTGGATAAGTCGGGTGAAAACCCTCATTTCTCCGCTACGCCTTATTATGATGATTACTATGCCATCTGGGATACTTACCGTACTTCCATGCCTTTGCTTACGCTGATAGAGGAACCGCAGCAGCGTGATATGATCAATTCCCTGCTCAATATCTACAAGCATGACGGTTATATGCCTGATGCCAGAAGTGGCAACTGGAACGGCAGAACGCAGGGTGGCAGTAATGCGGATATTGTCATAGCCGATGCCTTCGCGAAAGGAATGAAGGGTATCGATTATGAACTGGCGCTGAAGGCGATGATCAAGGATGCCGAAGTGCCACCAACGGATGATGATGGCTTTGTGGGCAGTGTGCCTGAGGAAAAACATGGCAGAGGTGGATTGATGGAATATAATACGCTGGGCTATGTTCCGTATGGAATAGACCGTGCCGGCAATCGTACCGTGGAGTATAGCTATGATGACTGGTGTATTGCCCAGGTGGCAAAAGGACTGGGTTTTCCGGAACTCTACGAAAAGTATATGAAGCGTTCGCATAACTGGCGCAACCTCTGGCGTTCTGATTATGAATGGCAGGGGATGAAGGGATTTATCATGCCGAGAAATGCGGATGGCAGATGGCTCGACTCTGTGCCTTGGGGCAAGTCGAAGGTCTATCATCCTGTGATTCCTTATTATCCGGATACCAAGGTGGCGCCCTGGTATCTTCCATGGTGGTCAACCTTCTTCTACGAGGCTTTGTCGGCTGAGTATAGTCTCAGTATTCCGCACGATGTTCCGGGACTGATTGAGGCTTGTGGAGGAAAGGACGCTTTCATCCGACGATTGGACACCTTCTTCGCCAATGGCCATTTCAATGTGGCGAATGAACCGAGCTTCATGACTCCTTACCTGTATCATTGGGTGGGGCGCCCAGACTTGAGCGTTCAGCGAATCCAGCAGATCGTGAACGATAACTATGAAGATTCTCCTGGCGGTTTGCCGGGTAATGATGATGGGGGTGCGATGTCATCCTGGCTCGTATTCAATATGCTGGGATTCTATCCGATAGCCGGTCAGAATCTCTATATCATTGGTTCGCCCATGATTCCTGAATATACCATCCATCTATCGAATGGCAAGGACCTGAAGGTGGTGAGAGAAGGAGAGCTGTGGAAGCAGATGTTCATAACTCACGATGTGTTGATAAATGGTGGAAAACTTGTTCTTCCTGATTTTAAAACTGAGGAAAAGGGTGTTGATAAAACGCAGAAACTGCTGATAATGAAAGAAAAAGAGAAATCCACAGCTTTTGCACAGCCTGTGGATAAGTATTTGATAACTATTCCAACGCAGTATGTGGCCCGCTTCATTCTCAACCGACAGTACCGTAACTGGGAGGTAGGAGTAGATTCAACGAGTATGGCTGATACGCTTATACTGAAATGTAATCAATCTCTCTATCTGATTCCTCGCAAGGTGGTGGATGAGGCTGATGGTTTCTGTTGGGATAGTCCACAGAAAGGCAGGAATCTCTATGTATGCGATATGAGTTCCAACAGGGGTATGCGTGACGGCACCTTTCTGTTTATCTCCCGAAAGGCGCTGCGCCAGCTTCAGGCAAACGGATCCTTTGTCTATAACGGGATTTTATGGCGGAAAATATCAGCAGATGAAAAGAGCATTACCGTCAAGGCAGAACAGGATGGAACTATGATGCAGATTGCTGTGGACCTCGGTCTCCCTTGGGTGCTGCGTATGGATGGAAATCCTTTAGGTATTGATTGGAGGTTGGAAAAACAATAAATGGGAGTATTCTCCGTTTCATTATTATATGAATAGAAAAGTATCATTATTATATATCTCTTTGGCTTGCGTGCTTTCGCTGCAGGCTCAGACCCGCCAGCAGATGGGTGGTGTCTATTATGCTTATCCGGAAGGTCCTTCTGCCAAGACAGGAACTTTTGGTACGGCTACCTATGTGCTGTCTGATTCTCTGAATGTTCCTCAGGGATATGCACCCTTTTATATCAGCCATTACGGTCGCCATGGTTCCCGTTGGATGCCGAAGGATGACCGGTATGTCTGGATCTGCAAGCATTTTGAAGATGAGAGTAATCTCACTCCGCTTGGCTTACAGGTGAAGGGAATGCTGCAGCGTGTATGGGAGAATGCCAAGGGTAATGGTGGAAAACTGAGCAAGCTGGGTGCTCTTCAGCATCAGGGCATCGCTCATCGTATGTTTGAGCGTTATCCGCAGATCTTTGCTGCGGGCAATGCGGTAAAGGCTCGTTCCAGTGTGGTGGATCGATGCGCCAAGAGTATGCAGGCTTTTACTTCTGAGTTGCATACCCTCCAGTCAGGCTTGAATCTGGATGTCAAGACCGATTCTGCCGATATGGCTTGGATAGCGTATGTCTCTCCCGAAGTGAAGGCTTTGGAGAACCGTACCCATGTGCAGGCTCAGGTTTCACCTCGCCGTTTCCTTCTTCAGTTGTTTAAGGATGTCTCTAAGGTGGATGAACCCCTGAAGCTGATGACCGAGATGCATACGGTGGTTTCTTCTATTCAGGATGTAGGCTTGAATTTCTCTTCTTATCCACAGGATATAGAAGATGGCTTGAATGCACTTTTCACCGATGATGAGTTCCGTGCCATCTATGAAGCCAATAACCTTCGGATGACCATCAACAATGGTACCGTGGCGACGAATGAGGATATTCCTGCCCGTAGTGCTATCTCCTTATGGCAGAATATCGAGGCGGAGGCAGATCGGGCTTTGCGTTCTGTCAAGTCATCGGCTACGCTTCGCTTTGGTCATGATACTGCCCTTTACCGTCTTCTGTCTCTTCTCTTTGATGTAAATGTTCCTCCGGCAGGAGCACGTGAAGAGGCTAGTCTGGTGGTTTTGGGAGATGAAATGGAAAAGATGGATCGCATAGTTCCGATGGCTGCCAATCTCCAGATGATATTCTATAAGAATGCGAAGGATAGCGTGCTGGTGAAGTTCATGCTCAATGAGCGGGATATCATGCTTTCTCCCGTAGGTCAGGTAATCTATGGTACGCATTACTATTCCTGGAATGCCTGGAAGCAGGAAATGCATGAGCGGATTCATCGGTTGGAACATATCCGCCAGCTCAATGCCATCAATACGATGGTGGGTACGGCACAGGCAAATACCCAGACTGCGGGCATGTTCGGAAAGGGTAGTGAGGAACATGGACAAACCATCCCTGCAGTTCTCGTTCCGAATGGTCAGAACTTCTGGACTCCTCAGACGCAGGATACAGAACAGAAATGTATCGCACCTTATTATTATAAGGATACCCATCTGCAGGGCTTCCGCTGCAGCCACTGGCTGGTGGGCGGATGTACGCAGGATTATGGTTCTTTCACGGTGGCTGCGCTTGGTGGAAAGCTCCGTCTGCAGCCAGAACAGAGAGCTACGGCATTCAGCCATGAAGATGAAGTCTCTCATCCTCACTACTATGCTGTTCGTCTGAAGGATGAACATCTGAAGGCAGAGATGACAGCCTTGAGTCATACCTCCTTCCTCCGTGTTACTCCGGAACAGGATGAGCTGGTTCATCTTGTCATCAATCCGAACAGCGATGAGGGACAGGGATACATCGAGATTGATACCATCAATCATATAGTTTATGGTTATAATCCGGTGCATCGCATCTATCAGGGATGGGGAAAACCGGCTGGTTTCTCCGGACATTTCGTCTTGGCTTACGATGAGAAGGACCTGGTGGATTACGGCGTTTTCGAGGGAGACCGAAAGATGGTAAGAGGTTTGAAGGTGCAGGGTAAACCACGCATTGGCGCCTGGCTCACCTTCCGTGGCAGATCGGGTAAGGCGATGGAGTGGATGTCGGGTACATCCTTTACGTCCCGCGACAATGCAGTGGAGAATCTCAATGCAGAAAACTATATGTATGGCGGATTGGATTTCAACAGCATGATGGAGTATGCTGCCGGAATCTGGTGTGACCGGCTTCATACCATTGATGTGGAAAGCAAGGATGCTGGCAAGGTCAACCAGTTTTATGGTGCTCTCTACCGTGCATCCTTCCTCCCTCATGAAATGAGTGATGTGAATGGCGATTATCCGGAGTTTTCTACAGGTACCGTGAAGATGGGCAATGCTACCCTGAGTTCCAAGGGCTATGCCGTTCCTGCCTATTCTTATCTCCGCAAATATGGCGATTTCTCCATGTGGGACATCTATCGTGCAGAGTTGCCGCTCTATAGTCTCATCACTCCGAAGATGTCGGGCGAGATGATGCAGTCTCTGGTTCAGATGTACAAGGAGGGTGGCTGGATGCCTATCTTCCCATGCTGGAACAGTTATACGGCAGCGATGATTGGAGATCATTCGGGTGCGGCTCTTGCCGATGCGTATGTCAAGGGCATTCGCAATTTTGATGCAGCCAAGGCTTACGAGGGTATGCGTCTCAACGCTTTCTCTACTCCTTATCTGGCGAAGGATTATCGGGATGGAAAGGGGCGCCGTGCCATCCGGTCGTATATGGATAATGGCTATATTCCGTTGGAGGATATGGTGGAGGAAGCCTTTCATACCAACGAGCAGACTTCCCGTACCCTGGAATATGCCTATGATGATTATGCCGTGGCACAGATGGCGAAGGCTCTGCATGATTCCTGTCAGGATGCCGCTCTGCGCCAGAAGTATCTGGAGGATTACAATGATCTGATGCGCCGTTCCGAAAACTGGCGCAATGTCATCAATTCTGCTACGGGATGGGCGGATGGCAGATACGAGAACGGAAAGTGGGAGAATAATGAAGACCTGGTGCACCGCAAGAATTACATCACCGAGGGTGCTACCTGTCATTATACCTGGTATGTTCCGCAGAATCCGGAAGGACTGTTTGAGGTAATCAGAAACAGTAAACCGATGGATAAGCAGGAAAAGCAGATAGAAAAGATGGAAAGGAAGATGGAGAAGAAGGGTGAAATTCCTGTTCGCAACGAGAAGGTGATAGCCCGACTGGACAAGATGTTTGATAACGGATGGTATTGGCATGGTAATGAACCTTGTCATCAGGTAGCCTATCTTTACGACGCTGCCGGGGCTCCGGAAAAAACGCAGGAGCGGGTACATCATATTCTCCAGACCGAATATAATGATACGCCGGGCGGATTGTCGGGAAATGATGATGCAGGACAGATGTCGGCATGGTATGTGTTCTCGTCTATCGGATTCTATCCTGTATGTCCGGGTACACCTTATTATTATATAGGTACTCCAAGCTTTGACAAGGTTACTCTGAATCTGGAAAACGGCAGGAAGTTCATTCTTTCTGCTGATCGCCAGCACATGGATGATTATCTCATCCAGTCGGTAACCCTCAATGGGAAGCCTTTGGGTGATTATCGCCTCTCTCATCAGCAGATATTGACTGGTGGAGAATTGCATTTCCAGATGAAATAACCCATTTTGCCGGACCTATTATACTGAACTGATAAATGATAAGTAACTTATGGATGAATAACTGGATTCGTTTATGGCATGAGCATGATGTTTTTTTCCATGATGGCATGGATGTTCTGGCGTAAGGGCAGTGACAGGCTCTTTCGCCTTATCATGATCTTGATGCTGATAGTAGATGCATAGTGCCTGAAGGATATTCTATTCTTCTATTTCACAGGCTTCGACAATGAGGAAAACTGGTTTCTCATATCGGCTGCCGATATGTTTATCATACCATTCTACAGCTTTGTGCTGATGGAATTGGTGAAGCCGGGATGGACTACCTGGCGTAAGGCGGTGATGCTGGAATTGCCGTTTGTGTTGCTTCCTGCCATTTATTGTGTGACGGGCAACAATATCTATTTCTACATCCTTTCGGTGTGGGGAGCTGTTTATGGTCTTACCACTTTCGTCGTGATGTTCTTCCTCATCAGGCGCTACCATCGCCAGCTGAAGGAGCGGTTTTCTTATCAGGAGAACATCAATCTCAACTGGCTTCTGGCTATCCTGAGCAGTTGTTTCCTGATATTGATTATCTGGACGATGAGCTGCTTTGTCATCAATGTAGATTTTGATGATCTCTACATGGTGTTGTCTTTGGCTATATGGATGTTTATATGCTATTTTGTCTATAGGCATGAGTCGGTTATTGATGAATTGACAGATTCTGATGCCGGACCTATTGGTGATGGCCTGGACGATGGAAATGTGGCTCAAGGACTGGCGGCGACAGTGCGGCAGCTTTTCGAAGAGGAGAAGATCTATCTCAATCCTAAGCTTAAGCTGTCGGATGTGGCGCGTATGGTAGGTACGAATCGTACTTATCTGAGCCGCTTTTTTCGCAGGGCTTTTGTCGCTGCACACAAATGTTCGCCTAATGAATATCGTGCGCAAATGTAAGTATAAGCTAATCAGGAGAATTGATGCAATGACTCTTCAGAATTTACGCAATGACTCCTTGAAGAATCGGGGTGTGGGGGAAGATTTCAAAAAAGGTTGGCTACCCCGAAGAGGGCAGGCCAACCTTTCTTTTGTTTATGATGATCTTAAAACTCTTTTTTGCGTTTTAAGTGATGCTTCTCTTATTCCTTGTTACTTCCGAAAATACGCAGCAGGTAGAGGAAGAGGTTGATGAAGTCGAGATACAATGTCAAGGCTCCGATGAGAGCCAGCTTCTGAGCACCCTCGCTCATATCGTACTGAGTCTGGAGCATCATCTTGATCTTCTGGCTGTCCCAGGCTGTCAGACCTACGAAGATGGCTACACCCGCATAGCTTAAGATGTATTCAAATCCGGAACTCTTCAGGAACATATTGACTACGGTGGCGATAATCAGACCAATCAGGGCCATAAAGAGAATCTTGCCGAGAGAGGTGAGATCCTTCTTGGTGGTGTATCCGTAGAAGGCCATCGCTCCGAATGTGCCGGCGGTGATGAAGAAGACTTTGGCAATGCTGGTCATTGTATATACTGCAAATACCGAAGATAGCATCGCTCCATTCAGTACTGAGTAGATGATGAAGAGCAGAGTGGCGGTACTCAGCGACAGGCGGTTCAAGGCACCGGTGATGATGAATACCAAAGCGAGTTCTGCAATGATAAGGCCGAAGAGCAAACCGCGGCTTGTCATCAGGGTCATCAATAGGGTAGGACTGCTGGCAACACCATAAGCAGTAACACCAGTAATGACGAGTGCCAATGTCATCCAAGTATAAACCTTGCGCATCAGTGCGGAGAATA
Organism: Segatella sinensis; assembly: GCF_040095255.1. NCBI lineage: Bacteria > Pseudomonadati > Bacteroidota > Bacteroidia > Bacteroidales > Prevotellaceae > Segatella > Segatella sinensis. The sequence continues at coordinate 29,299 of NZ_JBBNGE010000042.1, forward strand.
CACCACTTAATCCACGCTCTTTCTCGTTGACAGCGAAGCCATTGCTTGACTGTCCGTTCTGACTATTTATCAGATTGTACATTTCTTTTTCTGTCATAATTCTAATTTCTAATTTAGTTGATCTTTTATTGTTTCTTGATGGCAAAGCTGATTATGCCACAATATAACGGGTGCAAAGATAATGCCATTTCTTGAATCTGCCATTATATCTGCTCATTATTAACATTTATTCCGTAATTTTACGGAGCCTTATTCCTCTTATTGCCTGGTTATGACAAGATATTGCCCCTTGCCAGGGCAACTTTGTGCCATTGCCAGGCAAGAAACGATACGTCGGGAGAAAGAATACCTCAGGACTATCACTTCGGTTCGACCACTCCTCTCAGCCTATAATCAGAGGCGATTTGCTCGTAAATATCCTACTTTTGCTTTTACTCTTCACTCTTCACAAAACAGGCTGAAACCCCGATAAACACTGGGGGTGTGGGAGGTGAAGAGTGCACCGCCACTCTTCACCACTCTTCACCACTCTTCACTTATCGTAAGGCTCAGCTATTTTTTCTTCCTAGGTTTGGTCATCATTTATGTCAGGGGCTGGTCATCATTTATGCTAAGACTTGGTCATCATTTATGCCAGGGCTTAGTCATCATAGGTGACGGAACCTTTGCCTGCCTGATATTCTTTTTTCCTAAAATGGTTTGGGTGAAGAGTTGTGAAGAGTGGTGAAGAGTGCACCACCACTCTTCACCTCCCACACCCCCAGTGTTTATCGGGGTTTCAGCCTGTTTTGTGAAGAGTGAAGAGTATTTTTAAAAGTAGTTCTCTATACATTTGGTAGAAAAGTCCAGAATGCATCTTCTTTTATGTGTGTCCGAGCACAAACGTTCTTTCGCGCGTATATATATAATTAGGAGAAGAATGGATTTGAAACGCGAAAAGTGTTTAGAAGTGTTAAATTTGAGAGAAAAATGCAACTTTCTTCTCGAAAAATTTGGTGGAATGAAAAATAGTTAGTACTTTTGCACTCGCTTTTGAGAAATACACTTTCTCTTAGCAACATAAGAAAGAGTTCTTTGAAAGATTTTACATAAACAGACAAGTAGTACAAGAAGCGGTTTTGGATTACACCTTATTATATAGGGAGTATGAAGAAACTGGGTAAAAGAAACGAACCGTCAAGTAATTGACAAGTCAGGTTTACTAAGCTTCAATAAACGAAAAGGATATTCG
>NZ_JBBNGE010000043.1:0-30128 GCF_040095255.1 Segatella sinensis
TTCCAGAACGACCTGCTTACATACGTGTTCCAGTCAGAATCGCGAGGTCAGAAGGCCATAGATTCCAAGTTTCCAAAAGGTTTTTTATCAATGGGATTGCTATAACTCATCCTTGGAGGCTTCTACTGATTTCAAGCGATTCTTTGCTTGGTATGATATGATGGAAGATGAAGAGAGAAGAGAGAGGGAAAGCAGAAGAGATTTTAATTATCACTCTACCATGTTGCAGGTAGTGCGCAGAGCTATTGAAGCTTTTGTGGATAGAAAATATAGAAATCCACATATTGAGATCCATCCCCTTAGGTTTGTTATGGATGAATATGAGAATGGGGTGAAAAAAAGAGAATTGCGACTAGAACAATTCAGTGATGGCTATAAAATCATCATTGCTATGGTGGCGGATATCGCATCGCGTATGGCGGAAGGAAATCCGGGAATAGAGAATCCTTTGGAAGCTTCGGGGGTCATCCTGATTGACGAAATAGATCTGCATCTTCATCCTAAATGGCAAAGGGAAATATTGCGTAAACTGCATGAGGTTTTTCCTAATGTGCAGTTTGTTGTTACCACTCATAGCCCTATTATTCTGCAAGGTGCTTCTGATATTGCGCAAATTGTTGTGCTTGATGGTGACACGATAAAAACCTGTAATGCTGACTTTACTAATTATGATGTCAGTCAAATTCTTTTAAGCGAACTCTTTGGGGTTGAAAGTGTACAGGCTCCTCTATATGATCAGGATATTAAGGAACAGGAAGAGTTGCTGAAACGATATGGGCATTTGACAAGTGAAGAACAGAAACGCTTGGCGGCCTTGGATGAAAAATTGAAGGTGTGGAATCAATATGAGAACTACTGTAAGATGCGAAAGATTGCAATACAAAAAGGTAATCGTGAACTTTTAGACTTGGTTGATGATTCTATTTCTAAATTGACAGCTGAAGACGCTGAATTTACTGGCATGTTTAAATATCAGAGGAAATAATAAAGAGGAGATGCCAACATCCCCCATTCTTACTTTGATGTAAGGATGGGGGATGCTTTTTTGTTCAAAAGCGTTTGCTTTTCGTTCAATTTCTGTTTTTTTTTGCGAAAATGTGAGGGGGATTCGATGTTTTTTCGTATTTTTGTAGGCGAATACATAAAACAACATCAAAAATATAAAAGTATGAAACTGAACGACATTCTTTCTGAAAACTTTCAGACTGCAGAATGGGAAGCTAAAGGTTATCAGCTTCCTCATTATGATATTGCAGCAGTTGCCAAGAAGACTCACGATGAGCCTACTTGGATTCACTTCGGTGCAGGCAACATCTTCCGTGCGTTCCCTGCTGCTATCCTCAACGATGCTCTCAACACCGGTAAGTACGACCGTGGCGTCATCGTGGCGGAAAGCTTCGATTACGAAATCATCGACAAGGCATATCGCCCTTACCATAACCTCTCGCTCCTGGTGAGCCTCCAGTCTAACGGCACCATCGAGAAGAAGGTCATCGCTTCTATCACGGAGAGTCTGAAGGCTGACAAGCAGTTTGGTGAGGATTGGGCTCGCTTGGTTCAGATTTTCCAGGCACCTAGCCTGCAGATGGTTACCTTTACCATTACTGAGAAGGGGTATTCCTTCAATGATGCCGATTTGGCTCGTGGTCTCGACGCTGTCTTTGCCATGGGTAAGCTTACTGCGCTCCTCTACGAGAGATTCAAGGCGGGCAAGCTGCCGGTTACCCTTCAGTCAACTGATAACTGCTCTCACAACGGTGACCACGTGAAGGCGGGCGTGAAGGCGTATGCCGAGCGCTGGGTGAAGGATGGCATCGTGGAGGCTGATTTCCTGGATTATATCAACGATGACAAGAAGGTGACTTATCCTTGGTCTATGATCGACAAGATTACGCCTCGTCCTCATGAGAAGGTGCAGGCGATGCTGGCTGAGGATGGTTTTGAGGATAATGATACCATCATCACTGAGAAGCATACCTTCACCGCTCCTTTCGTGAATGCAGAGGAAGTACAGTATCTCGTTTGCGAGGATACCTATACCAACGGCCGTCCGCCATTGGAGTTGGGCGGTGCGCTCTATACCACCCGCAAGACCGTGGATGAGGTGGAGACCATGAAGGTGACTACCTGTCTGAATCCGCTGCATACGGCGATGTCTATCTATGGCTGCATGCTCGACTATACCCTGATTTCTGCCGAGATGGCAGATGAGGACCTGCGTGCCTTTATCCAGAAGATCGGTTATATCGAGGCAATGCCGGTGGTTACAGACCCAGGTGTATTGAACCCATACGAGTTTATCGGCACCGTTATCAACAAGCGTCTGCCTAATCCTTTCATGCCAGATGCTCCTCAGCGCATCGCTACCGATACCAGTCAGAAACTCTCTATCCGTTTCGGTGAGACCATCAAGAAGTATATCGACCGTGGTCTCGACAAGAATAATCTGATATTGATTCCGCTGGTGCTGGCAGGTTACGCCCGCTATCTCATGGCATTGGATGATAACCTGAAGCCATTTGAGCCATCTTCCGACCCATTGCTGGCAGAACTCCAGACCATCGTGGCTCCTCTGGAGGTAGGCAAGGCGGATCAGGACTACTCTTGCCTGAAGAATCTCTATTCTCGCAAGGACGTATTCGGACTCGATCTCTACGAAGCTGGCTTCGGCGAGCAGATAGAAGGCATGGTGAAGGAACTCTTCGCCGGCAAGGGTGCCGTAAGACAGACATTGCACAAGTACGTTGCTGCAAGATAGGTCTTGTGCAAGTATGTTTCTGCAAGATACAAAATCATTCATTTTAAAAATACATACATTATATATAAAGATATATGGAAAGAACATGGCGCTGGTTTGGCAAGAAGGATAAGATTACGCTTGCCCAGCTGAAACAGATAGGTGTGGAGGGTATCGTGACAGCATTGCACGATGTGCCTCTGGGTGAGGTTTGGACTCGTGAGAAGATTCACGAACTGAAGGAGTACATTGAGTCTTATGGTATGAAATGGAGCGTGGTGGAGTCGCTGCCGGTGGTGGAGACCCTGAAGTATGGCGGTCCTGACCGTGACCATCAGATCGAGGTGTATAAGGAGAGTCTGAGAAACCTGGGCGAGGAAGGCATCAAGTGCATCTGCTATAACTTCATGCCGGTTTTGGACTGGGCACGTACCGATTTGGCACACGAGAATCCTAACGGAGCCAACAACCTCTATATGAACTGGGGCGAGTTTGCCTACTTCGACATCTATATCCTCCAGCGTGAAGGTGCCCGTGAGGACTGGGCTGAGTTCTCTAAGGTGCACAAGTGGGGCAGAGACCTCGTGGCTGAGGCTGATGAAATCAAGAAGACTTCTACACCAGAGCAGGATCATGCCTTGGTAGAGAACATCATCATCAAGACCCAGGGCTTCGTATCCGGTAACTTCAGCGAGGGTGACTCGGCTCCTGTACAGAAGTTCCGCGACCTGCTGAAGCTTTACGATGGCATAGACAAGAAGAAGCTGCAGGAGAATATGAAATACTGGCTGGAGGCGATCATGCCTATCTGCGATGAGTATGACATCAACATGTGCGTACATCCTGATGATCCTCCTTATCCTGTATTCGGATTGCCTAGAATCATCGGCCGTGCCGAGGATATCCAGTGGATGCTGGATGCCGTGCCTAACAAGCACAACGGTCTGACATTCTGTGCAGGTTCCTTCTCTGCCGGTGAGCACAACGACTGTGTAGCCATGGCAAAGCAGTTTGCCGACCGTACCCATTTCGTTCACCTTCGTTCCTGCTACATCTTCCCTGATGGTAACTTCACCGAGGCTTCTCACCTGGGTGGTCGTGGCCATCTGATAGAGCTTTGCCGCATCTTCGAGAAGGCAGAGCAGGAAGGCAAGTGCAATTCGGGTCGCCGATTGCCTATGCGAGTAGATCATGGCATGACCTTCACCGATGAGCCAGGTGGTGTGTTTGATGAGAGCAACCACGGCCATAATGCCGGTTATACCCTCCTGGGCCGCATGTTTGCCATGGGCCAGATTCAGGGCGTCATCGCTACCGTGGATGATGAGCTGGGCATAGAGTACAAGCAGCCGGGATTTTATGATTAGTTGATAGGCTTTAGCATATTACGAAAGTTCAGTTAAGTGATTTGAAATCCTGGTTGAATGAAATATGAAAAAGGCTAGCGTGCGTTTGTGCATGCTAGCCTTTTTTAGTGCTTGGGGTGCTTTATTCCTTTGTTTTGAGCTCCACTTCCTCCACATATTTCACTAATGAATCCTTGCCGTTGAGCAGGTAGTAATCTACCCGGACCACGTGGTTGATGTCAGCATTACCCTTCACCTTCACGTGGCGGGTCTTGCCGAATATCATCGTATCACGACGGGAAGGGTAGGAGACGAGCTGGATTATGTCCTTGGTGGAACCACTGCCTATGTAGTAGATGCCCACACTATCCTTGCCTGCCTTGACAGCAGCCATCTTCGCCTTCTTCTTGGCATGGATGGCAGCCGTATCTTCCGGATAGAACTCGCTGGCAGCTACCGTGTCGCCGTCGTGCTGATCGGGTGCAAACTTGCAGCTTGTACTGGTTGTTGTGATAAGAGTTGTAGCAGCCAGAGCTGCCACAAAACATAAAATTTTCTTCATTATTATTTTGAATTAATCAGTTACATTTCTACCACCACTTCGTGCTTGCCTTCCAGGCAAGGAATGATGGTGCCTGCGATGGCTTTGCCATCCACCGTAATCTGCTTCACGCCTTTCTCCCTTCCTTCTGGGTTCTTTACCACGATGTGGTATTCGCCACCACGGAACTTGGCATCCTTGTAGAAAGAATACCCACCTGCAGTGTTGGAGATAAGCGAGAAGAAATCCTCGTTACCCAAATAGTTGATCCAAGGCCATGGAGTCTTTGGATCTGTAATCACGTACTCGCGATTGGCGTCATCAAAATGACCATACTTTTTCTCAGCCATTGTTTTTTTAATGTGTATTTTTAGAATTTTGCATGAATTTGGTGCAAAGATACTAAAAAGTTTCAGTTTATAGGTTAGAAAACAGATATTTTTTGTATTTTTGCATTGAAAAGTTGGATGTTTAACAATTTGCGATTAACATAACATACAATTGGCTTATGAAAAGAAACATTATGACACTCCTCATAACCGTGTTTGCCATGCTGCAAGCAACGGCTCAAACCTACGACAACTTGTGGAAGCAAGCTGATATCATCGCTCAGAAGGATCAGCCCAAGAGCGAGATAGGGGTGATGAAGAAAATCATCTCCAAGGCCACGGTGGCAAAAGACTACGGCCAGCTGCTGGCGGCTGAGATAAGGCAGGCGATACTCTGGAGAGAGATTTCTCCCGACTCGCTGACGCCCAATGTGAAGCGGATGGAAACGGAAGCACTGAAAGCGAAAGACCCCGTGCTGAAGGCTGTGAGATATGCCGTGCTCGGCAAGGTGTATAGGGAGGTGAATGGGAAGAAGAGCGAGGAATTCTTCAAGAAAGCCCTGGAACAGCCTGAACTTCTTGCCAGAAATGCTTCTACCGGGTATGTGCCGCTGACGCTGAAGGGTGTGGATGGCAGTTCCTTCAACAACGATTTGCTGCATCTCATCGGTTTCGAGGCTGACAGCAAGGAGGCGTATCTGCTGATGTACACCTATTATGATAAGGTGGGAAATCGGGGTGCAGCCTGTCTCTGTGCCTACAAGCTTATCGAGAAATACCGCCAGGATGACGTAAGAGAGGTCAGAAAGTCGAAGTATCTGAATACCATCGACTCGCTCATCCACGTCTATCAGGATATTCCGGAGGCAGGCGAACTCGCCGTGGAGCACTTCCGCTTCATGGAAGGTGCCACCGATGCCAAACCGCTGGATAAGCTCAACTATATCAACTATGCACTGAATAGATGGGGTGGATGGTCGAGAATGAATGTGCTGAGAAATGCGCAGAAGCGACTCACCGAACCGATGTTCCAGGTGAAGGATATGCCGCAGGTGTTGCGACCTGGGGAGAAGGCTTGGGTGCAGCTGGATGTGCGCAATCTCCAGAATCTGAACATTCGGCTTTCCCGTCTCAATATCACAGCGGATAATGAATATGATGCCCAGAATGAGGCTACCTATAAGATGCTCCTGAAGAAGACCACGAAGCTGCATCAGAAGGATTTCAGCCGCAACTATTACGGTCGTCCGGATTATGAAACGGTGAAGGATTCCATCGAAATCGGTGGCAATCTGCCGCTGGGTGCCTATCTGATGGAGGTGACTTCGGATAATACCGGCATCGCTCCGCAGCGAGAACTCTTCTATGTCAGCAATCTGGCGGTGATGATCCAGCAGTTGCCTGATGACAGGCATCGCTATGTGGTGGTGAATGCTACCGACGGTCAACCTGTTCCTGGTGCGAAGATAGTGCTCTATGACAGAAACTATGACGACAAGACGGGCAAGTTCAAGAGAGTCATTCATGCCCGAATGACGACAGATGACCAGGGCGAGGCTTACTTCAAGAATGTGGATGGAAAGGTATTGATCTACACATCTGCAGATAAGTTTGCGCCTGCCAAGGATATCTACCTCTCACGTGCCCGCTATTACGAGAAGAAGGATGATGAGGTGAAATATCAGTTGTTTACCGACCGTGCCATCTATCGCCCGGGTCAGAAGGTGCATGCCACTGCCGTTTCCTACATCGTGAAGAAGGGCTTGGATGCCAGTGTGCCAGGCAAGAGCAAGGAACTGAAGTTTATCCTGAGAGACGCCAACTGGAAGCAGATGGCTGAGCAGAAGGCTACGACCGACGAATATGGTACGGCTTCGGTGAATTTCGAATTGCCGAAGGAGGGACAGACGGGACAGTATTCCATCTCCGTGAATGGTACGGCAACAGAATATATCAGAGTAGAGGAGTACAAGCGTCCAACCTTCGAGATTACCTTCCCGAAGGTGAACGAAAAATATACCTGGGGCGATACCGTAGTGGTGAAGGCTTCGGCAAAGACCTATGCCGGTGTGCCTGTGCAGGGTGCCAAGGTGGAGTATCAGGTGACCCGCAGAAATCAGCTCTGGTGGTGGGGCGCAGGCTCTGCCGGACAGTTGGTGAAGACTGACAGTTGCGTGACTCGTGAGGACGGAACCTTCGACGTAGAGATTCCGCTGGAGGCTTCCTTGTCAGGAAAAGACGAGGCTGATATGAGCGATTTCATGCGCATAGCCCGTTTCTTCAACTTCGAGGTCTCAGCCATCGTTACCGATATCAGCGGCGAGAGCCACGAGGGCGTGATGAGTCTGCCTCTGGGCACCAAGTCAACCATCCTCACGGTGAATCTTCCTAAGCGTATCGAGGCAGACAGTCTGAAGACGGTGACCTTTGCTTACCGCAATGCCAGTGGAATGCCGATTGCCAGCAATTTGAAATATCGTATTGATGGTGGTGAATGGAAGGTGGCTGAGGCGAATGCGCCGGTTGCCATCAAGGAATATGCAGCTTCTTCAGCATCATCTGCCCATGTTTGGAAATCCGGCGTTCATCAGCTGGAGGCAATCTGCGGAACTGATACCCTGCAGCAGAAGTTCACCCTCTTCAGCATCAAGGATACCCATCCGATGGAGCCAACCACCGAATGGTATTACCAGACGGCGAAGACCTTCCCTCATGATGGAAAGCCGGTATATGTGCAGGTGGGGTCTTCTGAAAACGGAGCGCACATTGTTTATTCCATCATCGCCGGCAACAAACTGCTGGAGAAAGGCGCCTGGGAATTGGGTGACAGTATCGTGACCCTGCCATTCACCTACAGAGAGGAATATGCTTCGGGTGTGGTGATCAACTATAGTTTCGTGAAGAACGGCGAATGCTATGCCAGAAAAATCAGCATCGCCCGTCCTTTGCCGGAAAAGAAATTGAATATCACCTGGAAGACTTTCCGCGACCGTCTCACTCCGGGACAGAAGGAGAAGTGGACCTTGCATGTGACGACTCCTGACGGCAAGCCAGCCAAGGCACAGCTGATGAGTGTGCTTTATGATAAGTCGCTCGACCAGTTGGCTGAACATACCTGGGAAATGTCGCTGGGATTCAGCCAGTGGTTGCCAGATTGCTATTGGAAGAGCAATCTGAAGTATTATAAGATGGGATTGGCTGGTACTTATCCTACCAAGTATTATGATGAAAAGGAGTTGGATGTGGATAAGTTTGATGGCAAATACTTTAGCTTTTCTGCTTATATGCAAGCGGTGCTACTGAGCAAGTTGGAACGTTCTTATGGCGGAACTGTTGAGGCTGTTCGTATAGAAAAGCATTCTTCGGTGAAAGACGAGCTGGTTCGAGATGAAGCGAAAGTCATGAGATCTCGTGGAAATCAGATGGCCCGTGTCGGAGCTGCTGCTCCATCTGCCAACAAGGTTTTTGATGCAGTAGAAGAGATGCCGCAGTTTGCCGGCGGTTCAGGTTCAGATGCAGGACAGTACCTCGACAAAGTGCAGGTGCGTGAAAACCTGAACGAGACCGCCTTCTTCTATCCTGCCTTGGAAAGCGACAATCAGGGCAATGTGGCTATCAATTTCACTTTGCCGGAGAGCGTGACAACCTGGAAGTTCATGGGATTGGCGCATGATAAGGAGATGAGAAACGGATGCCTGGTAGATGAGGCTGTGGCTCAGAAAACCGTGATGGTGCAGCCTAACATGCCTCGCTTCCTGCGTGAGGGCGATAAGAGCACCATCGTGGTGAAACTCTTCAACACTTCAGATAAGAAGGTGAATGGCAATGCTCGCATGCAGATTCTGGATGCCGAAACCCAGAAGGTGGTTTGGCAGAAGACGCAGAACTACAGCATCGATGCCGAGGGCTCTGCTACCATCTCCTTTGATGTCCAGGGACTGAAAGAAGGCGTATATATTAATAAGGTGGTGGCAGCCGGCAATGGCTACAGCGATGGTGAACAGCACTATCTGCCTGTCTTGGGCAATCGTGAACTCGTGGTGAATACCCTGCCTATCACCCTGCACCAACAGGGCGAGCAGAGTTTCGACCTGAGCAGGCTTTTCCTGAACAAGGAGGGTAAGCAGGCGAAGGGAGCAGAGAATGCAAAGGTGACCGTGGAATATACCAACAATCCTAGTTGGCTGATGGTCAAGGCGCTGCCGTCTATCAGCAATCCGGATGAGGAGGATGCCATCTCGCTGATGTCTGCCATCTACGCCAATACCATCACCACCCATATCCAGAAGCATCTTTCGCTGGAAAAACAGCCAGAGCAGAATCTCTCTCAGGAGACCATTCGCTTGCAGAATCAGGTGGAGAAACTGAAGAAGTTGCAGAATGCTGACGGTTCCTTCTCCTGGTGGAAGGGAATGAAGGGCAGCAGATACATGACAACGTCGGTAGCCGAAATGATGGTTCGTCTGAATGCCGTTGCCGGCGTTCAGAAATCTACCGCCAAGATGCTGACTTCCGCCATCAATTATCTCTCCTGGCAGACAGCACAGGAAGTAAGAGAAATGAAGAAGCAGGAGGAGAAGAAGCACAAGGAGTGTCCTAGCGAGCAGGCGCTGCATTATCTCTACATCCTCTCGATGGATGGCAGAAAGATGAAGCAGAATCAGGAGGCTGACAAGACTTATCTCCTGGAAAAGATGTCGAAGATGACCGGTGATTTCACCATCTATGGTAAGGCACGTGCTGCCGTGGTGCTCGCCAAGAACAGCCAGCAGAATGCCGATTACCGCGAAAAGGCAGGCGAATATCTGCAGAGCGTGAACGAATATGCCGTTTATCGCGAGGAGATGGGCCGCTACTACGATACCCGCAAGGCATTGTACAGCTGGAGAAACTATAAGATACCAACCCAGGTATCCGTGATAGAGGCGATGCAGATGCTGAAGCCGAACGACAAGCAGACCATCGAGGAACTGCAGCGCTGGCTCCTGATGTCGAAGCGTACCCAGTCTTGGGATACGCCGGTGAACACCGTGGATGCCGTCTATGCCTTTATGAAGGGTAATGAGAGCAACTGGAACAGAAAGGCTGAGAATGCCGTGCTGAAACTGGATGGCAAGCTGTTGCCAATGCCGCAGGATTCTACTACGCTGGGTTATGTCAAGACCGAAAAGGCGGGTAAGGCATCTACCCTGAGCATCAACAAGAAAAGCGATTATACCAGTTGGGGTGCCGTGTATGCAGAGTTCAAGCAGCCGCTTAGCGAAATAGCCTCTGCCGAATCGGGCATCAAGGTGCGTCGTGTCATCGTTCCTGCTGAATCGCAGGGCAGGGGCAAGGCGCAGGCGAAGGTGGGAGAGAAGGTGAAGGTAACACTCATCATCACTGCCGACCGTGACTACGATTTCGTGAAGATTGTGGACAAGCGGGCAGCCTGTCTGGAGCCTGTCAATCAGCTGAGCGGTTACCAGTGGGGTATGGAATGTTATGTTTCTCCTAAGGATAATACAACAAATTTCTATTTTGATCGTTTATCTAAAGGTAAGCATTTCGTAGAAATGGAATATTATGTCGATCGTAAGGGCGACTACCAATCGGGATCCTGTACGGCAGAGTGTACCTACAGTCCGGAGTTTGGAGGTCGTACGGAGGCATATAAGATGACAGTTAATAATTAATATAAGGATTGATAATTACGAATAGAATAGTATGAAACGAATGAATATATTGATGCTTTCATCGCTGTTGACGGTGTCTGCGTCGGCACAGAAGATAAGTACTCAGAACGAGATCGTGGATTGTGGACAGGTAGTATTCCGCAAGCCGGTGACCGCTGAGTTCCTGATGACGAATGAGGGCAGCAAACCGCTGATCATCCATCAGGTGTATAAGAGTTGCGGATGTACAGAGGTTGTGTATCCGAAGAACAGTGTGGCTCCTGGCGACAGCTTCTTGGTCAAGGCGGTGTATGATGCGAAGCAGATGGGCACCTTCCACAAGCAGATATGTCTCTATAGCAATGCATCGGAGGAACCTTTTATCCTCTCCATGCGTGGTAGGGTAGTGAGTAATGTGGTAGATTTCGCAGGCCCATATAATGAACTGCTTGGCGAACTCAAGTCGGATGTCCAGGAGGTGGAGTTTGATGACGTAAACCGTGGCGACCGTCCGGTACAGCGCATCCATATCTTCAATCCTACAGAGGAGATGATGGAACCTGTGGTAATGCATCTTCCTAACTATCTCCAGGCGACGGTTTCGCCATCCAGGGTGGCTCCTCACCGTTCTGCAGAGATTACCTTCGTGCTGGATTCGAAGAAGCTGCGTGATTTCGGCTTGAATCAGACTTCTGTTTATCTGGGTGAGCGTCCTGGTGACAAGATTGCTCCAGAGAAGGAAATCGTGGTTTCTGCCGTTCTTCTGCCAAGTTTCGACAAGTTGACTGCCGAGCAGAAGAAACTGGCTCCGAAGGTGGAACTCTCTACTACCGATCTGAATCTGGGAAGCTTCAACGGCAAGAAGAAGCTGAAGGGAGAAATCCTGGTTAGCAACCAGGGTAAGTCGGTTTTGGATATCCGAAGCATGCAGATGTTTACCATGGGCTTGCAGGTACAGTTGAAGAAGAGCAAGATTCAACCGGGAGAGACCGTGAAGATGAAGGTGACAGCCGTGGCTACCGATCTGAAGAAGTCGCGTGCCAAGCATCCTCGTATTCTCATGATTACCAATGATCCGGAGAATGCCAAAGTTGTAATTAGAATAAATGTAAAGTAATGCAGATAGAAATAGATCATGGTAGTGGTTTCTGCTTCGGCGTAACCACTGCTATCAAGAAAGCTGAAGAAGAGTTGGAAAAGGGCAGTACACTCTACTGCCTGGGTGATATTGTGCATAATGGCATGGAGGTGGAGCGCCTGCATGAGGCAGGGCTGATCACTATCGACCATGAGGAGATGAAGGAGCTTCACGGTGTGAAGGTGCTGCTTCGTGCCCATGGTGAACCCCCTGAGACTTATGCGCTGGCAGAGAAGAACAATATTGAGATTATTGATGCCACCTGTCCGGTAGTTCTCCAGTTGCAGCGCCGCATCAAGAAGCAGTATGTGAGCAATCCGGAGGCGCAGATTGTCATCTTCGGAAAGAAGGGACATGCCGAGGTGCTGGGACTGGTAGGACAGACCGAGAGTCATGCCCTCGTGGTAGAGAAGTTTGAGGATGTAGAGCATCTGAAGGAAGTAGGTAAGTTGGATTTCAACCGAGATATCTATCTCTATTCCCAGACCACCAAGAGTCTGGATGAGTTCCATCGCATCATCGAGTATTGTCAGGAGCATATCGTAGAGGGTGCAACCTTCAAGAGCTTTGATACCATCTGCCGCCAGGTGGCTAACAGAATGCCAAACATCGCATCCTTTGCCAGCAAGCATGATGTCATCCTCTTTGTCAGTGGCAGAAAGAGCAGCAATGGAAAAGTGCTCTTCAAGGAGTGCAAGAGCGTGAATGCCAACAGCTATCAGATAGAGAGTGCCGAAGAAATCAATATGGATTGGCTGAAGGGGGTGAATACCGTAGGCATCTGTGGTGCTACCAGTACTCCTAAATGGCTGATGGAAGAATGCAAGGAGAAAATCATCAAGGATACCTTATCATAAAGAAAAACAGGTAATCTGATGATTCATCTCATCAAATAAAAACAGGTGATAAATCTTCTCACGAGGACTTATCACCTTCAAAAAACAGTAATTAACTCAAAATTTATAATCTATATCATTACTACCTTGTCATTATGTCTGCAAAGATAAATAAAACAACGTTTTTTTGCAAAGCCAATTCTTTAAAATGGCAGTTTTTTTATATTAAACTGAAATTTTAATATATTTTTGCAGTCTTCTGCAGGTTTTCTACGACAAAGTAGCTTTTTGTTACTTTTCTGCGGCTTTTTGATACTGTTTCATCAACCATTCCTTCTGTTCCGGAATTGTCATCTCACTGTTGTCGAGTGTGATGGCATCATCAGCCTTGCGCAAAGGAGAGGTCTCACGATGGGTGTCAATGTAGTCACGCTCCTCTACATTCTTCAGAATTGCCTCGAAGTCGGCAGGCATTCCTTTCTCCTTGAGCTCATCGAAACGGCGCTGTGCTCTTACCTGAGAGCTTGCCGTAACGAAGATCTTCAGTTCTGCGTTAGGGAAAACGGTGGTACCGATGTCACGGCCATCCATTACGATGCCCTTGTCTTCGCCCATCTTCTGCTGCTGGGCTACCAATGCCTCTCTTACGAATGGGATGGCTGCCACTGGACTTACGTGATTGGAAACCTCCAGCGAGCGGATCTCCTTTTCTACCAACTCACCGTTGAGATAGCAGTCTGGGCGACCGGTTTCGGCGTTGAACTTGAAAGAGATGTGGATGTTGGACATCTCAGCCTCTAACTCTGCTACCTTTACCTTGCCATCCTCATCGAAGAGCTGGTGGCGCAGGGCGTAGAGCGTAACTGATCGATACATGGCACCTGTATCTACATACACATATCCGATTTCCTTGGCAAGATCCTTTGCCATGGTACTCTTTCCACAAGAAGAGTAACCGTCAATTGCTATTGTAATCTTCTTCATGTCTTTAAATCTGAAAAGTTTATCTGTTCTATAAATCTGTATTCTATAATCCGTATTCTATAATCTGTAGTCGATATTCAGCAGCAGACTATTGCTGCTGACATGGTATTTGCCGTAGGCGATGTTGAGATGGAAGCGCTCCAGATTGATACCGCCACCCAACGACCATCCGGCTCCATGACTGCTGGTCTCATCTTCTCCGTTTACGATTTTCATCTCATCGTGGCGTCGGAAGTTGTAGCCGGCTCCCACCCAGAGGCTTTCGCCCAACAGCAGATCGGCACCTAATACCGCATGGTTTCTGATTCCCTTATCCCAATGGTTCAGATTCACCAAAGTGGCTGAAACGCGGAAAGGAGTATTGATGAAGTGCTTGCTGACACCCACCTGTAGGTCTATCGGCATCTTCTCGTATTCTTCATCATAAGCCTTGAGCTGTCCACCCAGGTTTCTGGCTACTGCGGAAACCGACCACTCTTCTTCCGAATCGTAGTAGTTGAGTCCCAGATCCACTCCCATGGCGATGGAGTTGTAATCACCGATATACGAGGTGATGAATTTGGCGGTGATGCCACCCACGATGCGTTCGCTGAGCAGGTAGGAGAAAGTACCCGCCAGACAGATATCCTTAGCCGAGAATTCACCCATCTGGATGTTGTTCTCATCGGTCTGCTTCATCTTGCCATAATCCACATATTGGGCCGATACCGCCCACGAAGCCTTCTCTCCGGCGATGCGGTTGAATGAAGCTGATGCCATATTCACCCCCTTCATATAGTTCATGTAGTTGAAGTTGAGGGTACGGTCGTTCACCGACGCCAGCAGGGCTGGGTTATGGAAAGCAAGTGCCGCATCATCTTCTATCAAGGTGATGTTATCGCCTCCCAAGGCTGCAGCATGGGCACTGACGGGGAGTCGGAGGAAGTTATACCCCGTCTGACTCTCTTGAGCCCCCATTTTTGTCGCAAAAAGCGTCAATATAATGGAAAAAACAACTTTTTTCATTTAAAATATCTAATTCTTTGGCAAAGATACGGCTTTTTTGAGAAATAAGACGTAAATTTGCAATGTTTTCGTAGAAAATAACGAAAGAGAATGTAAAATATTGCAGTTTGGACCCCAAAAACGGGTGAACAAGTCTGCAAATAGTAGATAATAGATATTGTGGAAATAAAGAAATCAGATCGTGCACAGTTGGAGGACAAGCGGGTAACTTTTTTCCTGCTGGGACTCCTTATTGCCTTTACGCTTCTTTTTGTAGGATTGCAATATTCCAGAAATCCGCAGGGAGATGACGACTGGGCTGAGAACTTTGAAGATCTTTCGCAAGATATGGAAATGTCAACTCCGCCCGACCAGAAAGATATGGTGAGTGCGGAGGCTATGGCGAAGGCACCTGCCTCGCAGGCTATTACCCAGGAGGTGAAACCTACCGAGCAGCAAATGGTCAAGAAGACACCGGAAAAGATCAGCACTACTACCAGCAAGCTGGTAATCGGTGATGGTTCGGGCGTGGTAGAAGGGGCTGACGTGAAGGAGGCGGCTCCTGAGACGGCGGTGGATCCGGCAGATACACAGGCTGAGGCTCCTATCAAGTTTACCGTGGTGCAGAAGATTCCGGAGTTTCCGGGAGGCTGGTCGGCATTTATGCAATGGCTCACCAAGAACCTGAAGTATCCGCAGGTGGCACAGAACAACAAGGTACAGGGCACGGTGGTGGTAACCTTCATCGTGAACAAGGATGGAAGCATCGCCAATACCAAGGTAAGTACCTCGGTGGATGCTGCCCTTGATGCTGAAGCGCTCCGCGTGATGAAGATGATGCCCAAATGGAAACCGGGTATGGACAAGAACAAGGTGTGCCGTACCATGATTGCTGTTCCGGTGGTATTCCAGTTATAAAAGATAAAATAACTGAATACTCAATTTCAAGACAGATTATAAATCAGATATTATAAATTAGAAATATGATAGATATGAAGACATCAGAAGAATTATTGGTAATGGTGAATGATTTCCTGGCAAATCTCCCATACAATCGTAAACCATTGTCGCTTTACGAACCGGTGAAGTACGTACTCTCTTTAGGTGGAAAGCGTATTCGCCCTGTTTTAATGCTCTTGGGATACAATCTCTTCAAGAATGATCCTGAGAAGATTCTGATGAATGCGATAGCTCTTGAGACTTATCACAACTATACTCTCTTGCACGACGACCTGATGGATAATGCTGACCTCCGTCGTGGTCATGAGACTGTACACAGGAAGTGGGATGCCAATACTGCTATCCTCTCTGGTGACAGTATGCTGGTGTTGGCTTACGAGAGAATGGCACAGTGCGACGATCAGCATCTTGCCAAGGTGATGAAGCTCTTTACTACTACAGCCCTTGAGATTGGAGAGGGACAGCAGTATGATATGGAGTTTGAGAACCGCAATGATGTGAAGGAAGAGGAGTATATCGAGATGATTCGCCTCAAGACCAGTGTGCTTCTGGCTTGTGCCCTGAAGATTGGTGCCATCCTGGCTGATGCTTCTGCTGAGGATGCTGACAATCTCTATAAGTTTGGCGAGCAGATCGGCTTGGCTTTCCAGCTGCAGGATGATTTCCTCGATGTATATGGTGATTCCAAGGTGTTTGGTAAGGCTATTGGGGGTGATATCACTTCCAACAAGAAGACTTTCATGCTCATCAATGCCTTCAACCATGCCAACGATGCCCAGCGTGCTGAACTCCAGAAATGGGTGGATGCCAAGGAATTCGACCGCAATGAGAAGGTGGCTGCTGTTACCCGTCTCTATAACGAGATCGGTATCGACAAGATGGCACAGGATAAGATTGCCTATTACTTCGAGCAGAGCAAGAAGTATCTTGATGCTGTGAATGTACCTGCTGATCGCAAGGAAGAGTTGGCGAAGTATGCACAGAAAATGATGAAGCGCCAGTATTAATCATCAAGTTTAAAGTTCAAAGTTCAATGTTCAAAGTTCAATGTTCAAAGTTCAATGTTCAAAGTAATAGATACGCATACTCATCTCGATGCAGAAGAGTTTGATGAGGATAGAGCGGAAGCTTTCGCTCGTGCCAGGGAAGCAGGGGTAGGCAAGGTGTTCTTGCCTGCCATCGACGTGAAGACCACGCACGCTGTCCTGGCATTGAGTCGGGAATATCCGGGTTATGCCTATCCGATGATCGGTTTGCATCCTGAAGAGGTGAAGGCAGACTGGAAGGATCAGCTGGCTGAACTCAGGAAGATATTGGAGGAACATCGCATAACTGAAGGTACCGGTCAGACTGGTGATTCTATAGATGGCGATTCTCCACAGATTTCCGATTTCATAGCCATTGGCGAAATCGGACTGGATTATTACTGGAGCCGTGAGTTTGAACAGGAGCAGTTGGAGGCATTCGAGGAACAGGTGAAATGGTCGGTAGAAACCCGACTCCCCCTGATGATTCATTGCCGCAAGGCACAGAACGAGATGGTACATCTGCTCAGACAGTATCAGAAAGACCTGCCGGGCGGCGTGTTCCATTGCTTTACCGGCAATCAGAAGGAAGCCGAGGAACTCCTCTCGTTCGACAACTTCGTGCTGGGTATCGGCGGTGTTTCTACTTTCAAGAGCAGTCATCTGCGTGAAGATCTTCCAGCCGTGGTTCCGATGAACCGCATTGTTTTGGAAACCGACTCTCCATATATGGCTCCCGTGCCTTATCGTGGCAAGCGCAATGAAAGCGCTTTCGTGATAGAAGTGCTCAAGACTCTGGCGAAAGCCTACGGAGTGAGTGAGGAGGAATTCGCAGAACAGACGAATAAGAATGTAGAAAGCGTCTTTCACTTCTAGGGAAATGCCCCACACGCCCTGAAAGGGCAGAAGCTCCTAGCCCAGGGCAACACCCTGGGTTATAATGGCAATCAGCAAAGCGCCCTGTAAGGGCAGAAGCTCCTAGCCCAGGGCAACACCCTGGGTTATAATGGCAATCAGCAAAGCGCCCTGTAAGGGCAGAAGCTCCTAGCCCAGGGCAACACCCTGGGTTATAATGGCAATCAGCAAAGCGCCCTGAAAGGGCAGAAGCTCCTAGCCCAGGGCAACACCCTGGGTTATAATGGCAATCAGCAGCACGCCCTGTAAGGGCAGAAGCTCCTAGCCCAGGGCAACACCCTGGGTTATAATGGCAATCAGCAAAGCGCCCTGAAAGGGCAGAAGCTCCTAGCCCAGGGCAACACCCTGGGTTATAATGGCAATCAGCAAAGCGCCCTGTAAGGGCAAAAGCTTTAGTAAATATATAAAATTTAATAAAAATAAATCCTAAACCAACTATTCGTTATGACTAGAAAAATGTTGATGGCAGCCCTCCTGATGGCTGCTTTTGCACAGGGCACTCAGGCACAAGACCTGAGCGGCCAGCGTTCTGAAAAGCAAGACGTGCACATGATTCCTGGTAAGAAACTGGATCATCACGGACTCATCGTGAGTCCTACACCACATCTCCTGAATGTGGATGCTGCTAACCGACTCGACCTGCAGAAAGGTGTCAAGGTGATTGACAAGAAAGGTAAGTTTGCTGATGATGTGAAGTTCCTGACCGCTAACGCCAAGGGCATTCGCCTGACCATCGATTTCGGTGAGAAACTTGCAGCTAAAGCAGGAGTGAAGCCTGTATCGGGTGCTTACAGCCTGAAGGCAGATGCCAAGGGTATCCAGATTGTGGGATACGATGAGCGTGGCGCTTTCTATGGCTTGCAGACCTTGCGTCAGATTGTAAACAGCGAGATGGCAAAGGGCCAGATGCCTTATACCACTTGCAACGACTACCCTGATCTTCCAAACCGTGGTGTGGTAGAGGGCTTCTATGGTGAGCCTTGGTCTCATCAGGTGCGTCTTTCCCTCATTGATTATTATGGAAAGAACAAGATGAACACCTATCTCTATGGTCCAAAGGATGATCCTTATCACAGCTGCCCTAACTGGCGCTTGCCTTATCCTGAGAAAGAGGCTAAGAACATCAGCGAACTCGTACAGGCTTGCCGTCGCAACCGTGTAGATTTCGTATGGGCTATCCATCCGGGACAGGACATCAAGTGGAACGAGGAAGACTATCAGAACCTGGTTCACAAGCTCGACTTGATGTACGACCTCGGTGTACGTTCTTTCGCTATCTTCTTTGATGATATTTCCGGCGAGGGTGCCAATCCAGTCAAGCAGTCTGAACTCTTGAACCGCCTGGCTAAGGAGTTTGTGAAGGCTAAGGGCGATGTTACACCGCTCGTGATGTGTCCTACCGATTATACCCGTCTCTGGGCGAATCCAAAACCAACCGGTTCTCTGGCTATCTTCGGTAATACCCTCGATCCATCTATCAATGTATTCTGGACAGGTGATGTCGTATGTAGTGACTTGACCCGCGAGACTCTCGACTGGGTGAACTCCCGTATCAAGCGCCCTGCTTATTACTGGTGGAACTTCCCAGTAACTGATTATGCACGCCATATCATCATGCAGGGTCCTACCTACGGTTTGCAGACCGACCTGACCAACAAGGATCTCTGTGGTTTCGTGAGCAACCCAATGGAGCATGGTGAGGCTTCCAAGCTGGCTCTCTACGGTGTAGCTGACTATGCATGGAATATCGCTAACTATAATCCGCTCGACAACTGGGAGCGTGGTCTGGTAGATCTGACTCCAGAGGCACACGATGCTTATCGCACCTTCGCCATGCACTCATGCGATACAGAAACCGGTTATCGCCGTATCGAATCATGGGAAACCAAGAGCTTCCGCATCGACAACTTTACAGATGCAGAGTTCAATGCTTTGCAGAAGGAATTTGAAAAGGTGAAGAATGCACCTGCTCAGATGGAGGCAAACTGCAAGAATGCCTTGTTGATGAAGGAACTCCGTCCTTGGTTGACTGAGTTTGGCAAATTGGGTAATCGTGGCTTGAAGACCATGCAGCTCATCAAGGAGTACAAGGCTGGTAATGACCAGGCATTCTGGGATGGCTATGTCAACAACCGTATGAGCAAGGAAGATGTGGCTGCTTACGAGAAACATAAGTCTGGAACCATGGTATTGCAGCCATTCTATGAGCAGTCTATGGATGATATGGCTTCTGGCTTCTTCAAGAAGTTGACTGGCAAGGTGCCTGCTTTCTATAAGGGTATCGGTACTTACGCAACCTTGAGAACTACCCAGAGCAAGGCGATGTTTGACAACGATTCTACTACCTATTATACATCGGGTAATGGTCAGAACACTGGCGATTGGATTGGTGCAGACTTAGGTTGTGTTCGTTCTGTTTCTGAGGTAAGAATCCTTCAGGGACGTAACTCTGTGGATGATGTGGATTACTTCGACAATACAGTACTGGAGTATTCTCTTGACAAGAAGGAGTGGAAGGCGCTTACCGGTGAGTTGAAGAAGCAGTATATCATCAACTGGAAGACCGATTCTCCTGTTGAGGCTCGTTATATCCGCATCAAGAAGTTGAAGTCTGACAAGCGCAACTGGGCTGCAGTCCGTACCTTCGAGGTGAACCCAACTACCCCAGATCGTTTGAGCTTTACTGTAGAGGCTAAGGATATGCAGGCAGCGATGTATGGTTTCGATGAGAACCCTTGCACCTCATTCACAAATGAGGGAACTCTCACCTTTGGCGTAGAAAAGGGTGTTACAGGCTATACATTCTTGCAGAAGGTAGCTCCTGGCAGCTCTGTCGTTTGCCGTCAGTTGAATGCCAAGGGTAAGGTATTGGCAACTACCAGCATCAACCAGTCATTCTGCAAGATAGAATTGGTGAAGAAGGCAGCGAAGGTTCAGCTGGATGGTTCAGCCGAAATCTTCGAGATTATTCCTGAGAAGTAAAATTGGAAATTTATTCATACGCCCTGAACCAACGGTCACCGGCCGAAGGGAAAGGTAAAGGGCAGAAGCTCTTAGCCCAGGGCATTGCCCTGGGTTAAACATCCGCTAGGCGTCTCGCCGCTAGGCAGGGGATAACAAGTTCTTTATTCCCGCTAGGCGTCTCGCCGGATTTGCAATCCGGCGTTAAAAAATGTCCTAACCTATTTAGCCTCTGCGGATTTGCAATCCGCAGCAAAGGAGTATGCTTTTCCTTTTGTTGGGGGGATTACAAATCCCCCGGTTTTAATAGGTCGAACCTTTTTTACGGCGGATTGCAAATCCCCCGGTTTTAATAGGTCGAACCTTTTTTACGGCGGATTGCAAATCCGCCGGGACGCCTAGCGGGCTTGTGCTCTTGGAGACGCCATACGCCCTGAACCAACGGTCACCGGCCGAAGGGAAAGGTAAAGGGCGGATGTTTAACCCAGGGCATTGCCCTGGGTTAAACATCCGCTAGGCGTCTCGCCGGATTTGCAATCCGGCGTTAAAAAATGTCCTAACCTATTTAGGCTCTGCGGATTTGCAATCCGCAGCAAAGGAGTATGCTTTTCCTTTTGTTGGGGGGATTACAAATCCCCCGGTTTTAATAGGTCGAACCTTTTTTACGGCGGATTGCAAATCCGCCGGGACGCCTAGCGGGCTTACGCTCTTATATTTTCGTTAAAGAAATGTAAAAAGCAAACGAATATGTGGATTTTCGAATAAAAAGTGATAATTTTGTACTTCGAAACAGGAAAGGTGCTCGAGTGGCTGAAGAGGCACGCCTGGAAAGCGTGTATTCCCCTAAAGGGAATCGGGGGTTCGAATCCCCCTCTTTCCGCTTTTTTATATATATAATAAGGTATATATGATTATGAAGAAAAATACAGCTATTGCGCGTTTCGCAATATTCATTTTCACAGTAATATGTTCTCTGCCTGTCATGGCACAAGACGAGAATATCGGATTTCATCAAGCTCTTAAGACGAAGTTCATAGAGGGTAATGCCGGCTTTATGTCGCTCGTTGCCATCGCTCTCATTGTGGGTCTGGCTTTCTGTATTGAGCGCATCATCTATCTCAGCCTTTCTGAAATCAATGCCAAGAAGCTGATGCAGGATATCGACCAGAAGGTAGAGGCTGGAGATGTGGAAGGTGCCAAGGAACTTTGCCGCAATACCCGTGGACCTGTAGCTTCTATCTGCTATCAGGGATTGATGCATATAGATGAGCATCTCGATGATATCGAGCGCTCGGTAAGTGGATATGGCACCGTGCAGGCTGCCAACCTGGAGAAGGGATGCTCCTGGATCAAGCTCTTCATCGCTATGGCTCCTTCCCTCGGATTCCTGGGTACGGTGATTGGTATGGTGATGGCTTTCGACCAGATTCAGCAGGCGGGAGATATCAGTCCTACCATCGTGGCTTCGGGTATGAAGGTGGCGCTGATTACTACCATCTTCGGTATCATTGTAGCCTTGATTCTGATGGTGTTCTATAACTATATCCTTTCCAAGGTAGAACATCTCACCAGTCAGATGGAAGAATCGGCTGTAACTTTGATGGATATTATCGCCAAGAATAAGTGAAGAGTGAAGAAACAACGTTCAAAGTTGAAAGTTCCATGTTGAAAGTTCAAAGTTCAAAGTTCAAAGTTCAAAGTAACAAGTCTGCCGAACAGATATCTCAGAAGGTTTTCCGTCTGATGATAGGTTTAGCAGTGCTGGTTTTCGGTCTGTTCTATCTGATAGGTTATGATTTGCCTTTCGATGAGAACCCCGACTTCAATGCCCCTCTTTTTACTGATGTGCTCATCTTCCTGATGTGGCTTTTCCTGATAGGAGGAGTAGGCTTGGCTGTCTATTCGATGGTGAAGGATTACCGGAGCAGCAAGTCGGAAGCCGTGGTGAATGGTGTGCCGGTGCGTCGTATCTTCCGTATCACCTGGCTTATCTTGCTGGCAGTTCTGGTTCTTACCTTCCTCTTGGGAGGTTCCGATCCGATGCTCATCAATGGCGAGAACTACGCCGACTGGTTGTGGCTGAAACTTTCTGATATGTTTGTCATCACCTCGCTGCTGATGTTGCTGGCAGGCATTGGAGCCGTTTGCTTCGGTGCCACCCGATATATCCGAAAGAAGCAGTAACAGCCTGTAATTATCAATCAAAAAAAATAGTTAGTATCATATCATAAAGCAATGCTGATAAGAAGGAATCGTAACGAAACCCCGGGATTGAATACCACCTCAACAGCCGACATCTCGTTTATGCTGCTGATATTCTTCCTTGTAACCACATCCATGGATGTGGATAAGGGATTGTTGCGCCAGCTGCCTTCGCCTGAACCTCAGAAGAAGGAGCTGCAGGAATCGGTGGTGGATAAGAACAGTCTGATGGCGATTCATCTTACGGCTGGAGATACGCTGCTGGTGAACAACCAGCCGATGAAGCTGGAAGATCTGAAGCAGGAAACCGTCCGCTTGGTACATCGCCTGGGTAAGAAACATCTGATTTCCATCGAGAGCGACCGTGATGCCAACTACAACCTCTATTTCCAGATGCAGAATGAGTTGATGGAAGCCTATGCGCAACTTCGCAATGAGGCAGCCCAGAAGAAATATCATAGAGACTTTGCGCTTTTGAACAATGGCCAGAAGGAGCAGGTGCGTAAGATCTGTCCTCAGCGCATTACGGAGTCGTATGCCAATGCGATGACTCATGAAGACAAGAGTGTAGATGCTGATGCCGAAGAGAAACAGGAAACCCAGTCAACCCAGGAGAAAGGAGGCGCCAAATGATGAATTTTCGTAAAAAATCACATTCGGTTCCGGAATTGAATACGTCATCTTTGCCGGATCTGATTTTCTCGGTACTCTTTTTCTTTATGATCGTTACCCACATGCGACAGGTTACCTTAAAGGTGGAATGCCGTATGCCGGAAGGAAAGAATCTCACACGCCTGACCAAGAAGTCGGCTGTAAGTCATATTTATATAGGAAAGCCAACCAAGGATCTGCAGGGCAAATACGGCTCAGGTACCCAGATACAGATGAATGACAAGTTTGCCAGTGCTTCTGATGTGCAGGATTATATCTCTGCCGAGAAGAAGCGGATGTCGCCTGAAGACCAGAAACTGATGACCGTTTCCATCAAGGCAGACCAGAATACCAGGATGGGAGTGATTACCGATGTGAAGCAGGCACTGCGCCAGGCAAAAGCACTGAAAATAAGCTATTCTGCTGTAGAAAATAGGAAATAATATGCTCTAAAAGGAAAAATAATATTAATTTATTATTTTTTTTAATAGAAAAGTTGCTTTTTCTAAAGAAAAGTGCTACCTTTGCAGGCAAATAATAATTAATTATGGCAAAACAAGTATTAGATTCATTAGATAGGCATATTCTGAAGCTGATTTCTCAGGATGCCCGAATCCCATTTCTGGAAGTAGCACGTGCTTGTAATGTAAGCGGTGCTGCCATTCATCAGCGTGTAGCCAAACTCACTAATCTTGGCATTATTAAAGGCTCTCAATTTGTTATCGATCCAGAGAAGATTGGTTACGAAACCTGTGCATATATGGGACTGTTCCTCAAGGAACCTGAGAAGTTTGATCAGGTGGTAGAAGAACTCAAGAAGATTCCTGAGGTAGTAGAGTGTCATTATACTACGGGCGGTTTTGATATGTTCATCAAGATTTATGCTGTCAACAACCACCATCTCCTGGAAATTATCCACGATAAGTTGCAGCCATTGGGTCTTTCCAGAAGCGAGACCATCATCTCCTTCAATGCAGCCATCGACCGTCAGCTTTCTCTGAAGGATATCCAGCAGGTTTCTGATGAGGAAGATGAAACAACAGAAGAATAGGAATTTATTCAACCGTACAGGTAGAATTTATTTTCTGATATAGGTGAGGAATGAGAACGACAACCCGTTTTCATTCCTCATTTCTTTTTCCGTCACTTCCCAGGCTGAACGGTCGATGGCAGGGAAGAAGGTATCTGCCTGTTCCGGCTCCTTATCTACGAGGGTGAGATAGAGTTTCCGGGCAGCAGGAAGCGCCTGGCGATAGATGCTTTCTCCGCCAATGATGAAGATTTCTTCCGGGCTGGCTATTCCTGCATCTTCCTTGGGGGCAGACAAGGTGTCGCCTTGCGCAGCCCTGAGTGCTTCTTTCAGGGTAGGATATACTTCGCCCCCATCTATCTCTTTCAGACTTTTAGAGACAACGATGTTGCGGCGATATGGAAGAGCACCGTTAGGGAGAGATTCAAATGTCTTTCTGCCCATCACGATGGTATGCCCCGTGGTAAGTTCACGGAAGCGGACCATATCTGATGGTAAATGATAGAGCAGTCGGTTCTGGTAGCCGATGGCTCTATTGTCTTTAGAGATGCAAGCGATGATGCTGATCATGTTCATTCCTGATGTCTGGTTCTTCTTGATGAATTCTTATCTTGTTTCTTGATACTTATTTCTTGCTGATGACACAGGGCTCTTCCGGCACGTGGCTGCTCTTGATTTTCCACTCTTGTGGATAGAGATTGTTGGCACGGTTGCCGATGTTCTTCTCCCAGCCCAGAGGCATCTGCTGATAGGTAACGAGCACGTAGCCTTTGGGGGTGTCTGCTGGAAGATTCACAGCCTCTTTGCGCAGGTAGCGGATGGCATCCTCGTAGGAGAGTTCTACCTGTGGGAAAACCTCTGTGTTGAGTTCGGTGGAGAGTGCCAGACTCTGGTCGGGAATGATGTCTTTGCCCTTGCTTGTTCCCAGTTTGATGCCGGCATGTATCACCTTCAGGTTTCTGGCAGCATCCTCATAGATAGCTTTCCATCGGCTTGGGATGGCATAGAAGTTATCGTCTTCGGCTATCGTTTCATAGTCGGAAGACTTCAGCCAGTCTGTTGGAACCTGCAGACACTTTCCCTTGTTTCCTCTGTTCTTTCCTTTATCCTTGTTCTTGTCTTTCTTCTTTTTTTTATCTTCCTTCTCCATTTCCGGTTCTCCCTCTTTTCTGAGTACTGCGAGGAAGATGCCTTCTCCGCGGGTCTTGCCTGGGAGAAAACGATAGACAGGGATGTCTGTGCCGATGAGATTGCCCGTGATATTCCATGCTTCATCAATATCGTTGAGTGCGATAGCATCAGCCCCCAGCTCCTCACAGATCCAGGCGATATTCTCTTCGTCTTCGTGGGCATTGAAGGTGCAGGTAGAGTAGATGAGGAGACCGCCTGGTTTCAGGCAGTTCCAGATATCGCTTACGATTTCGCGCTGCAGATGCCAGCAGTTGTCCACATTCTGCAGGCTCCATTCGCTGATGGCGCCATCATCCTTGCGGAACATACCTTCGCCGGAGCAGGGAACATCAGTGAGGATGACATCAAACTGAAGCTTCGATTTCTTGTAGTCGCGTGGATAGCTGTTGGTGACGATCATATCGGGATGACCGAACTTCTGGATATTCTCTGCAAGAATCTGCGATCGGGTGCGCATCGGTTCGTTGCTGAAAAGAAGACTGCCTTCCGGCAGGGCAGCACGAACGGCGGTAGATTTTCCACCTGGAGCCGCACAGAGATCGAGCATCATCACGGGTTTGTGAACGAGTTGTCGGATCACCAGATCCACGAACATGGAAGAAGCCTCCTGCACGTAATACTTTCCGGCATGGAGCCATGGGTCGAAGGTGAAGTTAGGACGGGTGGAGAGATAGCGGCCGGTGGAAGGGCACCATGGAATCGGTTCGCCCGCAGCATCTTCTCCCTCCTTGCATTTGAAGGGATTGATACGGATACTGGTAGGTGCTTCTCCCTCGGTGATGCCCTGTTTCAGTTGCTGGAACAGTTCATCGCCCATCAACTCTTGGGTATATTGGATGAAATCTTCTGGTAATGTCTTCATATTATGCCTTTATTCTTGATTTTGTTTGCAAAAATAAGAAAAATTTCGTTTCTTTGCAACTAATTTCCCAAGAGATGCGTCTAAGACATAGAAAAAATAATAAATAACAAGGTAAAACTATAAAAATATTGTTAGATATGAAGAAAGCGATATTCACATTGGCGCTCATCTTGAGCATCGGAGCTACCCAGGTATCTCTGGCATCTTCAGCTCCAAAACATCGTTATCATCCAACTACCCAACAGGTGGATAAGCAGGCTGCTGCCGGACAGGCATCCGCAGCTCAGGATGATGAGGCGATTGCTGCCTATTCTGATACCACCGCAACGGATACTACCGACTATGCTGATGTAGATGACAATGCCAACCGTGCTTATCATTCCAAGTATAGTCTGGGCAACTATGATGATCCTTTCGATTTCATCGGTTCGGTATTTGGTGGCGGTGCGCTGTCAGTCATCATCATCTTCTGTATCATCTTCGGTCTGCTGTTTGTCTTTGCTCCGCTGATCATCGTGTTCCTGGTTATCAGATATCTGATTCGCCGCCACAACGACCGGATGAAGTTGGCGGAGATGGCGATGGAGAAGGGCATCAATGTTCCGGAAAGCGACCGTCCGATAGACAAGCAGAGCGATGAATATCTGGTGAAGCGAGGATTGAGAAATGCCTTCCTGGGAGCTGGCTTGTGCGCTATGTTCGCTTGGTGGGAAGCTGACTTCCTGGCTGGTATCGGAGCCCTGGTCTTCTTCTATGGATTGGGACAGACCCTGATAGGTTCACTTCCAGCCATCAAGGATTGGTGGAGAAACCGTCATGGCGATCAGGGCACAGGTTACAATGGAACTCCGGTGTAAAAATCAAACAACAGTTATTAGTTAATATATATAGTGGAAAAGTTATCCGATATTTCTCTCGTCACGAAGGTGGTGATGCTTCACGACCGCAAGTCGTTCGACTTGCTGGTCAAGAAGTATCAATCACCTGTTCGTGGGTTCTTCCTACGGCAGACGCTGGGGGATGCGCAGCTGAGTGACGACTTGGCGCAGGATACCTTTGTCAAGGCTTATACCCATCTGTCGGGTTTCAAGGGTACAGCCAGCTTCTCCACTTGGCTTTATCGTATCGCCTATAATGTGTGGTATGATTATACCCGCAGTCATAAGGAAACACAGGATATTGATACACCGGCGGTTGCCCGGCAGAATGCGCAGGGAGTGAATGCCGGACTGAAGATGGATTTGCTCAATGCCCTGCGGATATTGAGCGAAAACGAACGGACATGCATCACGCTGCAGCTGATGGATGGTCTCTCTATAGATAAGATGGCAGAAGTGACGGGAATGGCGCAAGGCACCATCAAGTCGCATCTCTCTCGTGGAAAACAGAAACTTGCAAGTTACTTAAAACAGAATGGTTATGACCGATAAAATGATAGATAATAGAAATGGTATGGAGCTTGAACCCCTGAGCGCCACAGACGATCAGCTCCTTCAGGCTTTCTTTGCCGATAACAGGATGGAGGAGATTCCGGATGATGGATTCTCTGATAGGGTGATGCAGGCATTGCCGGGTCTTGAGCAGAAAAAGACCGTGCTGTCTCTTGAGCAGAAGCAGGCTTTGGCTAAGCGTCGCCGGTTGGAGCATCTGTGGACGGCAGCCTGTGTGGCAGTCGGTGTAGTGGCTGCTGTGGTTTGTCAGGGATGGGAGCAGATACAGGGTTGGCTCTTCTCCATGAAGATCGATTTCCTGCTGACCGGTTCCCGTGCCCTTACCCATGTGCTTGATGCAATCATGCAGACGCAGAATCTCCTGATGATGCTCGCCGGCATCATAGTCCTCGTGATGGTCTGGGGATACAATGAAGTGGCGGATGCCAGAGGATAAAAAAGCAGAAAGTCCTTGATGTGCTCATTATCTGAAGAATAAACCAAGAAATCTTAGGCTCTAAACCACAAAATCAGCGAATTTTGTTGTTTAATCCAAAAAAAAATAGTATTTTTGCACACGATTTCAGCCATTCTTTAAAAAAGAGTGGTCGGAACCAAGTAAATAAACAAGGTAGATGATATCCGCCTTATAAACAGATAAGTGATTCGATTATGAACACAAAAACAGAATTATACGGTCTATCACATCCATTGAGAATGGTGACTGCTAAGGACATAAAGTAGAAAAAGATGATAACGCAGGATTGCTTTGATTCTCCTTCTACAGCCGACGTAAGCCTCGCGCTTACCAACGGGCACTCAAGTTATCTGGGCTGATAAAAGTATCGGTTCCGACTATAGAAGGAATATCCATACGTCAACAAGCAAATACATCTTCTCGTTCCTGAGGTTTCTGTCCCCTATAAGGGGAAATGAAGGGGGTGTAAAGACCATTGAACGGAGGGATTCATACGTTAATCTGGGGGAGATTAGAGCAAGAAGCAAAAACTCCTCTAAAAATTTGGTAGTTTCACAGAAAACCCTTATCTTTGCTACGAATTAAATATTGAAGTTATGGCACAGTTAACATTACAGGTAGATAGCCCATCTTTGTTGGAGCAATTAAAGAATGTCCTCTCTCTTATGAGAGGCGTTAAAATAGTTTCAGACTCCCCTGTTTCAAGGAGTGCTGCTTTGGAAGATGTTCCAAACGCAGAAACTTTGGCAGCAATGAAAGAGGCAGAGAGTGGTTATGATGCAGGAGTAGTTCGAGTAGATAGCTTAGAAAGTTTCATGGCATCAATGGAGGAATAGAGTTTATGAAAGAAATTCGAAAGACCTCGCAGTTCAAGAAAGATTATAAGCGTTTTGATTTGGTTTGATAAGAACAATAACGCAATAGAATTAGTTCGTTTAGGTTCTCATTCTGAGCTTTTTGGGAAAGGACGTAAGCGCTGATCCCTGCAGTCATCCCGTAGCCCCATGCGGTCCCATCCCGCAAAACATGGCGAGGGCTTTGATGCCCCGCCAACCTTATAGCGTAGCGGTTCCGAGCACCGGAGGGCGGTTACATCCCTAATCCCTATGGTAGGGATTTAGGGCTTGGGTATAGGGTAAGGACCCTCCCGCTGGGGAGGGACAGGTGGGGCAGAAACAGCACTAAGGGCGGTTACATCCTCTCGTTCCTGAGGTTTCTGTCCCCCGCAAACGGAGGAAATGAAGGGGGTGTAAAGACCATTGAACGGAGGGATTCGAAAAAAGCTAAAGCAATAAGTCATTTTTAGAAAAAAAGAAAAGTATTAATAACGAAAAGTAGCTTGTAGTGTGGGCGCTACATAATCACTCACAAAAAACAACATCTGAGAAGGGTATTGGGAACATCCCAATACCCCCATTAGATGTTTAACTTAAGAAAACAATAAGTTAAACAGTAAGGAGTAAGTATGGCGATTGCTTTTTTGATACCGCTCGTATGTTATGCCGTGATTGGCGGATATGCCGCAACGAGGAAGAGTTAGGGTTTGTCCCCAAGCGGTCCCATCCCGTATAACCTGGCGAGTTTTTGATGGGAGTTGTCCCCAAGCGGTCCCATCCCGCAAAACCTGGCGCAGACCTTTGATGGTCCGCCAACCTTATAGCGTAGCGGTTCCGAGCACCAGAGGGCGGTTAACATCCCCGCTTCCTGAGGAAGAGGGGCTTGGGGAGAAAGTGGAGCCCTCTTTGGCTAAAGAGGGACGGGGTGATTCGAAAAAATCTTATAATAAGAATAATAATTAACCTTAATTCCGCAACACTATAATTTAATATTTTTTATAAGTACCTGAGCAACAAAAAGTTGCTCAGGATTTTGCC